>CAIXME010000121.1 GCA_903920425.1 uncultured Pirellula sp.
CAAGGCTGAAGAGATCGATACGAAGCTGGTGGATAGCCTCAGAAACTTTTTGTTCGGAGCGCCAGGTCAAGGTGGCCTCGATTTAGCCGCGTTGAATATTCAGCGTGGACGAGACCACGGACTAGCGGACTACAACACAACACGGGCTTCCTACGGCCTGCCTCGTGTAACGAGTTTCTCACAGATTACGTCCGATACAGAACTGCAATCTCAATTGCAGAGCCTTTATGGCAACGTGGACAATATCGATGCCTGGGTTGGTTTTCTAGCCGAAGACCACGCGCGGGGCTCTTCGGTTGGTCCGACATCGCAGCGGATCATCGCGGATCAGTTCCAACGACTGCGCGATGGAGATCGTTTTTGGTATGAACGCATTTTTAGTGGACGCCAACTAGCAGAACTCCAACGCACCACCCTGGACGACGTGATCGAGCGAAATACGGGGCTTACAAGCATGCAAAGCAATGTATTCTTCTTTCGCGCTGAGGTCAGCGGTCAAGTATTCCTGGATGCAAACGGCAACGCGATCCAAGAACGACGCGAACGCAATGTCCCGCAAGTTACAGTCGAACTACTCAATGATGCAGGGGAAGTCATCGACCAGACGGTAACGGATCGCATGGGACAATACCGATTTGACAGCATCCCAGAGACGGGAGACTTTCAAGTGCGTGTGACTCCACCAACGGGCATGGCTGTCACCACAGCGAACGTCTTGGATGCGCATATCAAGTCCGGGGAAGTCCGGATCGGCAACTTGAACTTTGGTGTTCGTCCTGTAACGCCGCCGCCTGGTAGATTGCTCGCAGTCGATGCAGGCCCAGCGGGAGCGACCGGCGCGGAAAACGGTTCGGGAGTCTCCATGGGTGTCGATCCGTTGGCTCTGGACCTGGAACGTATCGCCAAGCAACGCAACGATGCGAGTCGTCAATTCGCGATAGACCAAGTCTTCGCAAATTACAGAGTGAAGTAGCAGAGTGAAGTAGCAGCGTGCTTAGTTGAATGATTTGAGAGGCTCCCCGCACAACGCGGAGAGCCTCTTTGCAATGCAGTTTTAATAAACCACAGCAAGGACAGAACAACTATCCCTTGCTAGCGATTTTTGCCCACGTGTCTTTGAGTGTCACAATGCGATTGTAAACGGGCGCACCAGGCTTGGAGTCCTTTACATCCGCGCAAAAGTATCCATTGCGTTCGAACTGAACTCGAGCGCCAGCAGGTTGCTTGGCAAGCTCAGGCTCTACCATCGCTTGGATAACGCGGACGCTATCTGGATTGATATTGTCCAAGAAAGTCTTGCCTTCTGGCACATCTTCAGGATTCTCGCCTAAGAACAACCTATCGTACAATCGAACTTCGACGGCTGCGGCATGCGTGGCTGCGACCCAATGGATAGTACCTTTGACTTTGCGTTCGACTGCATCCGGCGAACCGCTTTTGGTTTGCGGATCATAGGTGCAGTTCAACTGAACGATATTACCATTGGCATCTTTAACCACTTCTTCGCAACGAATGATGTAGCCATAACGCAACCGCACTTCTCCAGCAGGCTTCAGCCGGAAGAATTTCGATGGCGGCGTTTCCATAAAATCATCGCGTTCGATATAGAGTTCGCGAGAGAACGGAATCTTTCGAGCACCCGCCTCTGGGTCTTCTGGATTATTGACAGCCTCCATCCATTCGGTTTGGTCCTCTGGGTAGTTCGTCAACACGATCTTGATCGGATCGAGGACGGCCATGAATCGCGACGCGATGGCATTGAGGTGTTCGCGGATGCTGCTTTCCAACAAGATCACGTCGATGGTGCTGCTGAATCGTGCTACGCCGATCTTTTCGCAGAATAGCCTGAGGCTTTCTGGTGTATATCCCCGTCGACGCAAACCGCTGATGGTAGGCATCCGAGGATCATCCCAGCCGTTTACGTGCTTTTCATTAACGAGTTGCAGGAGCTTGCGTTTGCTCATCACGGTGTACGACAGATTCATTCGAGCGAACTCCATCTGCCGTGGGTGGTAGATCTTTAGAGATTCGCAAAACCAGTCGTAGAGCGGACGGTGATTTTCAAATTCGAGCGTGCAGATCGAGTGTGTTATCCCCTCGATCGAATCGCTTTGACCATGCGCCCAGTCGTACATAGGGTAGATGCACCAACTATCTCCCGTACGATGATGGTGCGCATGCATGATACGATACATTACGGGGTCGCGCAGATTGAGATTCGCGTTCGACATATCGATTTTAGCGCGCAGCGTCCGCACACCATCAGGAAACTCACCCGCCTTCATCCGTGCGAACAGATCCAGGTTTTCTTCCACGGTGCGATCGCGAAAGGGACTATTCTTGCCTGGTTGAGTCAACGTACCGCGATACTCCCGCATCTGCTCTGCATCGAGGTCGCAGACGAACGCCTTGCCATCGCGAATAAGTTGTACGGCCCAGTCGTAGAGTTGCCCAAAATAATCGGAGGCATACAGAAGCTTGTCCCATTGGAATCCAAGCCACTGCACGTCGGTCATGATGGAATTGACGTACTCTTCGTTTTCCTTGGTCGGGTTCGTATCATCGAACCGCAGGTTGCATTTTCCGCCGTACGTCTTTGCCAATCCAAAATTGAGGCAAATACTCTTTGCGTGTCCGATATGCAGGTAGCCGTTTGGCTCGGGCGGAAACCGGGTGTAGACGTGCTTGCCACTCAGCGATGGCTTAGTGGCCATGTCCTTTTCTACTTCGACCTCGATAAAGTTCTTGTGTGCACTAGGGTCGATCGAATCATTGGGTTCGTTCACGTTGTCAGCTTCCTTGGTTCAATGGCGGTTCGCGACGGATTGCGAACCCCCATGATACGTTTTTTGACCGTGAAACCCTAGGTCAAAGCGGACCAGGCGCAAAGCAAAAGAGGCTCGAAGACGAACGAGCGATTCCGATCCGTCGCGGCAGTTACACTAGCGATTTTCCGTTTCGGGAAAATCTTACTCAAGTTTAGAGTTTCTTCTCGAGGAGTTTCGCGATCAATTCAGGGTTCTTCGCTTCCTTTAAGTGGGTAATTTGGTCGGGAGGCACGCCCAACTTTTCCAGATGGTTGAAGAGGCTTTCCCAGGCTTTCTCCCGCTTTTTTCCTTCGGCAAGATACAAATCCGTCAGCAACTCCTGAGCGCGTTGCAACGAGACATTGTCCGCATTTTTGTAATAATTGCGGATCACGGATTGCTGATACTTGGAGTAATTTTCCATTGCCATGAGAAGCCTCACTTGTCCCTTACTGCTCGATTGATAATTCGTGTCCCGCCCGACTATTTCACGTGCCACAAGCCATTAGACCGGCTATCTGCAGGTCCGTCGATCCATTCCCGGTTTGATCGGGCGACCACAACTCGATCTTGAGCCGTTTGCATCGGCTCAACAGGGCGTGATCCGGCAATTTTTGTTGTCGCAATTTGCTTCCGAGCAACTTTACTGCATCTGGTCGATTTTGTGCATTTCCCCAGTCCACATTTGCCGCAGAGGATGGCGTTCCAGTCACTCGCGCAGCAACGGAAGAACCATTTTGCGAGCTATTTACCGATGCAATAGAGCGCCTCGAAGGTTCGCAGATAAATGCGATCATTCGCAAAAACCGGGGTGGCAACCGCAGTCCCGGAAAGCCTGTTTTCGCCCCATACTTTGCTCTCGCTGTTGGGTACCAACGCTCCGTCTTCGGAAAGCACAAACGTGGTGGCATCCTCGCGAACACAGTAGAGATATCCGTTTGCAACTACGGGCGAACTGCTGTATTGGCGGTTGCTTTTGGGAAGCTGTTGCGACCACAGCGTTTCTCCCGACTCAGGCTTGATACAAGAAACGAGTCCTTTATCCCCGAGCAAAAACAGCTTACCACGGCTTACGACAGGTGTTGGAACATCGCTTCCAAAGTCGAGTTTCCAAGAGATGCGATCCTCATCCGACAATTTCGGATCGGTTCGCACCGCAGTAACGGTCGAGCCGCGAGCGTAGGGACAAATGACCAGATCGTTCACGACAACCGGCGAAGCAATCGACCGAAAGTATCCATCATTGGCTGGATTGAAGCCTCCTAATTTCCACAGCAATTTTCCGTCGGAGGCAGAGTGCGCCGTGACATGATCTGCGCCGAGTGTCATGATCGCATCGCCAGCCGCTAGCTTGGCAATGGTGGGCGTTGTGTACGACTGATTCGCCTCTTCTCGGACATCGAGCCATCGGTCAGCCTTCCACAACTCTTTGCCTGTTGCCTTGTCGAGCGCGACAAGAAAACTTGGACCTGTTTGCATAACCGTGACGACTACGGCGCGATCGGTCAAAATGGGAGATGTACCCAAGTCCCACCACAACGAATCTTCCCCGTATTTCTCCTGAATGTTGAGCGACCATACGATATCACCCGCTGGGCTGAAGGCAGCAAAGTCGCCACTCTTGAAATACACAAAGACGTTTTTGCCATCGGTTACGGGAGAGGAGTTGCTTCCGCTTGCTTTGGCGTTCTTGCCGGGCTTTTCCTTTCCAAGGTTGCGTTCCCAAACCAACTTTCCGCTTGTCGCATCGATCGCAAGTAACGTATTCAATCCGTCGCGTCCGAGAGTCACATACAACCGATTGTCGAGAAGGATGGGGCTCGAAGCTCCGCGTCCCTGAAGAGGAAACTTCCAATCGATCCCGTCTTCTTCGCTCCACTTGGTCGCATAGTTTCCGCTAGTCGTCGTACCGTTTCCATTGGGCCCACGCCAAGAAGGCCATGGGGACTGCGCTGGGCATGTCGAACCGAGTGCGATGATCGTCATCACGATTACTACCGAGCAGCAAGCCATTCTGTGAAGCCGCGGTTTAAAGTCGATACTCATCCGAGATCTTTCCGATGGAAGTGGTGGGGCGAAAGCGTTGGCGCAGTGAGTCGTAGCGCACCAAGCAAGGAGGGGTGCGCCATTGTGGTTTGTCCTAACTCAGTTCGCAATTGGTCGCAGAACGATTCTGCGAATATCGAGAACCGCGACCCCTTTTTTCGATTTGGGACGCGCCGCAATCCGGGCGGTGCCAGCCTTGAGATCGAGGATTCCAATGTTCTCGGTGATCATCTTTTGAAAGTGGCCAGTGTCCTTGACCGTCCAAGGTAACGATTGGCTCTCCGCTTCGATAGCGACGACAGATCCACCACCCTTTACACCACATCCGTACTGCACTTCTACTTCGTACCGCCCATCATTCGGAACCTTTATCTCCCAGTCGGCCCAGTCGTCTACCTCCGTCCAATATCCCAAGACGTTCTTATAAGACTCGGGTTCATAGCGCAGGTTTTTGCCATGAACGGTCCCTTGGCTGGCAGGAAGATGGATTTCCCCTACAGCGGATTTCAGTGGTGC
>CAIXME010000122.1 GCA_903920425.1 uncultured Pirellula sp.
CCGGTTGCTGTCAGAAGCCTGCTTTGTTCGGGCTCGGTAGCAGCGGGGAGCAGATCGCCAGCCAATTGCTCCATGACGAATTGGTTGTAGGGCATGTCCGCATTGAATGCATCGATAACATAATTTCTATATCGCCATGCGTTGGGATAGGCATGGTTTTCGTCGGCGCCATTGGAGTCGGCGTATCGAGCCAGGTCCAACCAGAGTCGAGCCCATCGTTGGCCGTACAACGGCGATTTCAATAATTCGTCTACCACTCGCTGGTAACGATCGGCTCGCTCGTCGGCTTCAAAAGCTATCTGCTCACTTAAGCTTGGGGGGATTCCTACGAGATCCAAGTAAACGCGGCGCAGCCAAGTTGCGTCGCTGGTTAGACCGACGCAATTCAAGCCTTGCTCTTCCCGTTTGGCTGCGACAAATCGATCGATCGGCATCGCGCCGGTTTTATCGGCACTCGATTGCTCAGGAACTGCGATTGTAGCTCGAGGCAAGAATGCCCAGTGCGTTCTTGCTTTATCCCAGTCTACCGAAAGTGGTTTCGGTTTGGCCGCTGCATCGATTCGGGGATCGGGGGCCCCCATCTGCAACCATTGCTCGAAATGACCGATTACTTCATCGGATAATTTTCTCTGCGGAGGCATTTGCAATTCTTGGTGCCGAATCGCTTTGAGCAATAGGCTTGCCCCCGGGGTGCTCAAATCTATTGCAGCCCCCGAATCGCCACCAACCTCCATCCCCGGTTTGGAATCGAGCATCAAGGAACCGCCCACCTCTTTTGCGGATGCGGAGTGGCATTCGTAGCAATGCTCCACCAACACGGGTCGGATTTTGCTCTCAAAAAACTCGATGCCTTGGTCCGCATTGAGGGGGCGGCCGAACATGATACAGGCAATAAGAAACGCAAGTGCCAAAGTGTACTGATGGTGGCGTACGCTACGGTTCATAACAATACTAGCGGAGGTAGGTTGGAGACTTGGGTAAGTTCCAAAGGCAAGGTGGGGTGTTGGAGCAATTCCAACTCCCTTCCAGTGTAACCGAAGTCCCGAGAAATTGCTTCTGCAATGGTGGTTGTCCCTTCCTGAATAGCGTCGAAGGTACCTAACTGCCAGGGCAAGGTTGGGAGGGCCATAGGGAGCACGCTTCGTGGGCTGCGGGTGAACGATAGAATGCATTTGCGGTAATACAGTTGGGGCAATGCTCTGGTACCAATGTGGCAACACTGTAGCGCTTTGATGCTGATCCAATCAGCGAACCCGACCAAGCACACGAAAATCACAAAGTCTAAATAGTCGAAAACACGTGATGGACCTACAAGGTAAAAGGATAGTGATTGCTGGGGGCAGCGGGTTTCTTGGGACATCGATGGCGGAGGATTTCACGCGCGCGGGTGCGCACGTGACCGTTCTGACCAGATCCCGTAAAACCTCGCGTGGTGACTGGGCAATCCATCAATGGGACGGCAGGTCGGTCGGTGACTGGATCGGTGTAATCGAACGGGCCGATGCGCTTGTGAATTTGGCGGGCCGGACGGTGAATTGCATCAAGACTCCCGATCATCGAGACGAGATTCTTCGTTCTAGAGTCGAAGCGACTCGTGTGCTTGGCAAAGCCATGCGGTTAGTCGAAAAACCACCGTCGGTTTGGGTGCAAATGAGTACGGCTCACATCTATGGCGATCCACCCAACTTGATTTGCAATGAGGATTCCGAGATTGGGATCGGTTTCGCCCCAACGATTGGTCTCGCTTGGGAAAACGCATTCCATGAAAGCAACTTGAGCAATGAGGACGGATTTTCGCAGCGAGGGGTTGTTTTTAGGACGAGCTTCGTGATTGGTCGCGACCGGGGAGCAGGCGGTGGGGCGCTGGCAACGTTGGGGCTATTGGCAAAACTGGGACTAGGTGGGCGAGTTGGCAATGGCACTCAAGGAATGTCGTGGATTCATGAGACCGACCTGAACCGGATGTTCGCCAAGGCTATCACCGACGAGTCGATGTCAGGAACGTACATTGCATCTGCGCCGAACCCGGTTACTCAAGTGGAATTCATGCGAACTCTGCGCCGTGTAC
>CAIXME010000123.1 GCA_903920425.1 uncultured Pirellula sp.
GTTTGGCGTACGATTCGGTGGAGCGTTCTTGTTCCAGATCGATTCGAATAGACTGGATGGAGTCTTTGGAAGCCCAAATTCCCTTCGAAAAGGTCCTGCGTCCCTTTTTTTCTTGTACCGTCCAGGTTGGTCCCGCGGCTTTGACACGTCGAGTAAGACCTGCGTCACCGGGCGGCAATAACTCCCATCCGTCAGGGATTTTCAGGATTCGTCCGTCGGGCGTTCGTACGGTAGTCTCATTCGGGCCGGGTGCAACGACCAGCGTTTCAATTGTCATCGGAGTATTTTGTCTACGAGCTTATTCGTCCATCACTACACGATTATTGCCGATGACACACTAAAGCGCCAATGCGTCCCCGAAACGATCTCGCTCCATTTGCGTGATGCGGTGCATATCGTAAATCAGTTGCACATCGCAACCTCGTTGCTGCACATCGCGTCGAGCAAACATGCGCTGTTGTGTGCTCACCATTACCTCTGGAGGCAAACTCGCCATTTGGCCGAACAGCCTAGCGTAGTTCACAAAGCTTGGCACATTGCTGGTCACGAATCCGTACATCATGCTGCAGACTCCGATTACCTTGCCCGTAAAGATGCCGGTATTGATGGCGGTCTTGGAGTAGTCGCCCATAATGCATCCTAGGAATTGCATGTTGGTCGAGGCCTTACCATAGCCATACTCCATGTTGACCGTTCCGTACGTGTTTTTGAGGTCGCTATTACAAGTCCCTGCGCCCAAGTTGATCCAGCTGCCTAGGTAGCTGTGACCCAAAAAGCCGTGGTGCTGCTTGTTCGAATACGGTTCCACAACCGATGCTTCCACTTCGCCTCCGATTTTGGTCGTGTGCGAAAGCGAAACGGCATCTTTGATTGCCGAATGCTCCAAAATACGAGCCTTGGGACCAATGTAAATGGGGCCTCGGAGCAGCGTGTAAGGACCAATCTGGGCGCCTCGATCGATGATGATGGGGCCTTTCTTGGTATCCGTCAGCACATATTCACCGACCGTTGCCCCGTCGGCCAGAAACAACCCATCGGATAACTGCCGGAGTTCGCTAACACCAGGGAAATGTAGCCTGGACTCCGGTTGGCTCGCTCCCAGTTCAATACGCCATTCCAAATTAGCACCGATGTTGGCCATGTTGCAGGCGATCAATTCGTGAGGCGCAGCGATCGTATTGAGTTCGCATTCCAGTATTTCAAAGGATTTGGCTTTCTCGATCCAGTCCTCTACGTTCAAGTACCCATAACTAAATATTTCTTCTACGGACCAAGGCGGGTTGATCACAGCCGCAACATGTTCTCGATCCCACACCACCATCGGTCTCGCGTTCGGAACGTTTTGAGAGGCGATGCGCAGTAACGATTGGATCTGCTGGAATGCCTGTTTCGTAGGAGCAATTCTTGCATTGAGCAGCAATGATACAGGCCTCTCCGGCTGATTCTCGCTTCCTACCAGTATTTCGTCCGGGACTCGCAGAAGCGGAAAATCGATGCGTTGCAGAGTTTGCAAGTGCGGTCGAGATAGGCCATAAATTTCGTTGGAAATGGGGGCGAGCAAGTCAATCAGTCGAAAGCTGCCACACGTCATGGTCGCCGCTAAGCGGGCCAAAGTGATGGGGGCCAAGAGCTCACATTGCGGGTCTTCGAAGACGACGATCGACATGATAAAACATTGCCTGGTGGAAAAGTAATGAGGTTACTGCACAAGCTAAGACCGCGATTGGAACGTCGGGGTGTTGATCTGAACCGCAATTGTGCTGGTTTTAATTGTTTTGCCAAGCTTTATCCGAATCCGCGTAAAACATCGTGAAATGAGTAGTGGGTTTGCTCCGATTGCGTAAAATGTCCGGCTCTTGGTTGCAGACTAGTTCGATGCAACTCCCGTTCTCGGTTCCTTCACGTATCACCACTGAAAATGTTAGACCTCTACGACAAAATCCAAGACGCCAAGGCCGTTATCCAAAAAGCCTGGGGACGCACCCCTCACGCAGGTATCATCCTCGGTACTGGACTGGGACCACTCGTGCAACGAATCGAAGTACAAGCCTCGATTGAATATGGAGACATTCCACACTTCCCTAAATCGACCGCTACCTCGCACCGAGGTCGTCTCGTTTGCGGGATGTTGTGCGGTTTGCCAGTGATGGCAATGGAAGGCCGTTTCCATATGTACGAAGGGTATCCGCTGAAACAGATCACCTTGCCTGTTCGCGTCATGAAAGCTCTCGGGGCGGAATTGCTCGTTGTCTCCAACGCTTGCGGTGGATTGAATCCGTTTTACAAGTCGGGCGATATTATGCTCATCGATGATCAAATCAATTTGATGGGTGACAACCCGCTCATCGGAATCAATGATGATCGCCTAGGCCCTCGCTTTCCCGATATGAGCCAACCCTACGATCAATCATTGATCAAAGCCGCGCTCAAAGCTGCGAGAAAGCATGACATCGTCGCTCATCAAGGTGTTTTTGTTGCTGTCGCCGGTCCCAATTTGGAAACGCGAGCCGAGTATCGATTCTTGCGAGCGATCGGCGCCGACGTCGTTGGCATGTCGACCGTTCCCGAAGCGATCGTTGCGGCACACGCCGGTATGCGCTGCGTTGGATTCTCTGTTATTACCGATATGTGCTTGCCCGACGCATTGGAGCCAGCAGACGTTCAAAAGATCATCGCTATTGCGAACGATGCAGAGCCTCGATTGACTGCGTTGGTTACTGGCGTTCTGGAACACGAATTTGCTCAACGCGCCTCGTAATATTTAACTCGTAAATTAGAGATCGAACATGCTCGCAGTCACTCCCGATACAACACGACTCGGATGGATCGGCACCGGGGTAATGGGCCGCAGCATGTGCTCGCATTTGCTGAAGGCCGGATACCAACTATCGATCTACAATCGTTCTGCCGCGAAAACCGAGGAACTCATCCGTGCAGGAGCCGTGGGTTGCACGTCTCCTGCGGAGGTAGCGAAGCAGAGCGATGTTGTCTTTTCGATGGTGGGATATCCGACCGATGTGGAGCAAGTATTGCTAGGCGAAGATGGTGTTTTGTCCGGTTTACGGGCAGGCGGCGTCATCGTGGACATGACCACTAGCAAACCAGGCCTGGCTGCCCGGATCGCTGAATTGGCTGCTGCAAAAGGAGTGCATGCGCTCGATGCCCCTGTCTCCGGTGGCGATATCGGTGCAAGGGAAGCTAGGCTATCCATCATGGTTGGTGGAGAAGAAGAGGTGTTCCAAGCGTTGATGCCCGTTTGGCAATTGCTCGGTACAACCCACGTCTATCATGGTCCAGCAGGGTGTGGGCAACATACCAAGGTTGTCAACCAAATCTTGATCGCCGCCAGCATGGTGGGGTTATGCGAAGCGTTACTTTATGCAAAGCAGAGCGGGTTGGATCCAGAACGTGTTTTGAAATCGGTCTCCAGCGGCGCAGCGGGCAGTTGGTCGCTCAGCAACTTGACGCCGCGCATCTTGAAAGGTGATTTCAATCCAGGGTTCTTTGTCGATCACATCGTCAAAGACCTGAGAATCGCTCTCGAGGAAGCTGACCGGCTGGGACTTAAGCTAGAAGGGCTCGAGCATGCTCGCAAGCTTTACCAGTATTTGCAATCCATGGATCGAGGACAATCAGGTACTCAAGCGTTGATCTTGGCCCTGGCCAAGATCAACGGAGTGGCTTGGTAGGTACGGAGTCAATTGTTAGAAAGTGAAAGGCCCGTACCGTTAACTTAGGTGCAACGTGTTGTTTGAGACGTTGCTGGCATCCCTTCGGGATGCGTGGGACGGGTGGGCGCGATACCGGTGGTGTCGCTTCGCTCGACCACCGGCTACAGGCTTTAATCCCTCCGGGATTTTTCAGGGAGCCTAAATCCTTCCCCTTCCCCTCGTGCTCGTGCTCGTACGCTGTGAAATGGTGCTCGCTATCGCATTGCAAATTGCACTCGAGCACAAGCAATGGATACCTAGCGAATACTCCGAAACGCCCGGCCTGGCTATCAGCCCTACGATTCCTAGTGGCGACCATCCAGCATCGATGTCGTGTTAGCTCCTGACTCATAGCCCCTCGAGCACAGGGCCAAGCGTGGCCCTGTACTTGCGGACGATGGATTTGCCAGTTCGCGTTTACGCGAGCTTTTGTGTAAAGAACTCGACAGTGCGTTTCCAAGCCAACTTCGCTGCCGCCTCATCGTATCGCGGAGTTGAGTCGTTATGGAATCCGTGATTCACTCCAGGATAGATGAACCCTTCGTACGAAACAGAGGCTTTCTTTAAAGCAGCTTCGTAGGCCGGCCATCCTTCGTTGATTCGCGTATCCAATTCTGCGTAATGGATGAGCAGTGAGCCCTTGATTTTGGGTACGTCATCGACAGATGGCTGGCGACCGTAAAAGGGAGCACCCGCGATAACGGTTTCTGGGCATCGTACCAGTAACTGGTTCACTACACCGCCACCGTAACAGAAACCA
>CAIXME010000124.1 GCA_903920425.1 uncultured Pirellula sp.
GAGCGAAGCGACACCACCGGAAAGTATGTTCGATTGATTTGTGCATCCTGAAGGGATGCCAGCCTCGGTAAATGTATTGTTTTTGTCACTTTGGGGAACGCAATTTCCATTCACGATTCTGGCTCACCCAACACATCGATGCGACTCTAGACTTGCAGTCGCATGCTGGCATCCTTTCGGGATGCGTTGGACTCTTTGACACCGTACCGGTGGTGTCGCTGCGCTCAACCACCGGCTACATGCGTTGATCCCTTCGGGATACAGAGCAGTAACCTCACGTCTTGCGAATACCGATAAAGAATGGACCGTCGTTTCTCGTCGAACACGTGAACCATTCACTCGCCAGCAACCAACTTTATCAGGTTGCAAGCGGGAGACAGAATGCCGGTCAGGAGACCGGCACTACTGTTGTACGATTGCTAATCCGAGTTCTTTTTGCTTCTCTTGGCTCGACGATCAGAGGCCTTGGATGGTGGCTTCTTGCCTGTGCCTGCTGGGGCTTGGGCTTCCTCGGCCTTTTTCCCAAACCAACCGGGAAACAGATCTGCAAGGGTCTCTGGCGGCTTCGTCGCTTTTGGCTTGGGCTTGTCGTCTCCCGAGGAAGAAGTCGATGATGACGATCTCTGCGGCGCTGTCCCAGCTTTTGCGAGCGTTGCCATGATCTCGGCAGCTGTGCTGTCGGGCAAATCAGCGAAGGCTGCCTTGGGTGTAAATCGTTTGATCAAGAATCGCTCTACCAATGACCATGTGGACGAGGTGATGAAATAAAGGCACAAGCCAGCTGGGACTTTGAAAAACAAGACCCCCATCATCACTGTCATGACCATCATCATTTGCTGCGCCACGCGTGACTGCTCGTCCGTCGCTTTAGGCATCAATACACGCTGCTGGATAATGAACAGCGTGATGGTAATGATCGGCAAAATGTTCAAGTAGGGTCCAAACCACCCCGATCCACGCCCCGCAATCAATTCGGGCATCCAAGATTGCCAGTCCATAAACATATCGGGACCAGCAAGGTTGGAACACCAGTTCCAACCGGGAACGAAGGCTTGCTGCCTCAATCCAACGTCAACCGACACGCATCGGTACAGCCCGATGACGATCGGAAGCTGGATCAATGCGGGCAAGCATCCAGCAAACTGGTTGATCCCTGCCTTTTTCATCAGAAGCTGTTGAGCAGCCATCATTTTGCGTGGGTCTTCTTTCAACGACTCTCGCAACTTGGCAAGGTGAGGCTGAACGGTTTGCATCTTCTGCGCATTCAATGCCATCTTGCGACTAACAGGGAACATGCAAGATCGGACCAGCACGGTCAGCATGATGATCGCCACTCCGAAATTGCTAGTCAGCCAAAAGAATCCATGCAGGATCCAGCCCAATCGCTTGGCAAAGAATCCGAAAATATGCCATCCGTACTCGATCGCTTCATCCAGCTTATAAGCGGCCAGCAATTGCGGATCCTTTGGCCCTGCGAAGATCTGGTACGACTGTTTCCATTCACCCTTGGGGGCAATCGTGGCCGTATCGGTTTCAAACCAAAAGCCGACGTTGGTTGCCTGCTGCTTTGAAGAGGGGTGCTTGTTCAAATCGGTGTACTTGGAGTTGAACACCGTCCCCTTGGCTCGGCTAAGCTTGGACATCGAGTCAGGTTGACTTGGACTGGGCATCATTGCCGCAGTGAACGTTTGCGTGTCGAGTCCAATGTAGTTGACATTGCGTTTTGCTAATGTGTCCGCGGGTCCGAAAAGAGTTTGATCCGGATCGCTGGGGAAGCTCACTGCATTGGCAACGATTCCGCGTGTGGTGAAAAGTGAGTGACTAGCAAACCCGTCGCTAACGATCACATCGCGAGCGCCAGCAGCGCTAAAGAAAAACGGCGAGATCTTGGTGGGATACCACCAGCCTTCCAAGGAAATGCCATTGAGGCCCTCTTGCCTCAATGCCACTGCGTGAGCGGTATCGTCCAGATTGCGAACAATCGTGGTTAATTCAAGATGGTATTGCCTAGCATTGCGATCTTTGGCATCACCATCGGAATTCGATGGCAGCAATCGGTATTGCTTTACCAATTCGAGATTTGCTTTTACCCCTGCTAGCTTCAGGTATCCGTCCAAGGGCATCGAAAACTCGACCCCCATCCCCTCTGTCATCTCCAGCGGCTTCGTGGCCCATACCCCACTCAACGTTTTCTCTAGCCCGAGAATGGATTTATCACCTTCCTCGATGGTGACGATGTCGATACGAGAGATAGTTGTCGCGCAAGAATTAACAGGGTCATTCCCCTGAACTTGCTCGGCATCAAAATCATCTTCCGCACGCAGAACATCCAGCGGCTTTTCGGTAAGCGTACACACGAATGTCAACTCAAGTGCATCCACCTTTTTCATCTCAGGTGCAGCCGCCTGTTCGGCCGGATCCTTTTCGGCCTTCGGTTGTTCCGGTGACGCAGGTGCGTCGGCGGCTCGTGGCGTCCTTGAAATTTTGAGTTCAAGGGTACTGCCAGCAGGCCGATTTTCGAGTCGCTTGTCCAGTTTATAGAGCGAGGGGAATCCGGTCAGTTCGTCCCATCCAATGATTTTGTCGCCAGGCATGAGACCGGTTAAGCTTGCGTCTTCCTTGCAGGTCCCTGTCGCCGCCGCGGATCCTTTTGGTACCGAATTGATGATCAGTGAATCAGGAGTTGATTCGAGAGCAAGGTACCCAAGGTAGCCTTCTCGTTCTTTTGCTTTCAGCGAGCGATACTCAAATTTGCCTGGACTTGTTTGCGAGACGAGTTCGACCCTTTCGATCGAAGCTCCTTTGTTATCCAAGGTCACCAGTAAGTTGTAGTGGTCCTTCGGATCCATACTTCCCAGTGTTACGCGCTGGCGTTTGGGCTCCAGGGGCATCTTGAAGTCGGGATCCGCTTGCGCAATCTTGGCAGCAGCAGCCTTGGCTTCCTCGACCTTTTTCTCTTTGGCTTCCTCGAGCAATTTGGCTTGCTTTTCCTGCTCGAGCCGAGCAAGCTCCTTATTCCGTTGCATGCTGTTGAACAGCATGAACAAGGAAACGCAAATCAGTAGCCACGCAATTAATTTTCTGTCCACTAATAAATCACTCGTCAAAGGAACCGCTTTGATTGCGAAACCCGCCGCGAAGAATTTCTCCAAACGGGTTCATTTCCAAAAGGATGGATGCAATTTAAGTCCAGAATTGTCAGCATCTTAGGGTTTTTTGGCTAGTGCAATTGGGGCCTTACCAAGCGTAATGCCACCATGCGTCCACCCTGTGCACGCATCTCGTTTTTCTCGATAGGACGGCTCCTAAAAGACCTGTACGACTGGACCTAGCAAAACCAAAGCTGGCCCGAATCCGAACAAAGGCTCCCATGATCGAATCGGCTTAACTGCTTTATCGGTCAGGCATTAGCGTCCGCTAAAACCGGTAGGACGGATTCTTTGGGTCGAAGTCAGCGTCGCCAAGACCTACGTTGAGCTCAAGATCTTCGTAGGTGTACGATTCGAGCAATTCGGGTTCCCCCCCTTCGGATTTTGGCCAAGTATAGCTGGCGTAAC
>CAIXME010000125.1 GCA_903920425.1 uncultured Pirellula sp.
TAGCGGAAGATGTGAATCTTCCGTCGGCGGATCCTTTCGGCTTGGCGATTCGATAGCGCATGACGGGCATTTGTTGCTAGCGATTCACCGGAACTTTCACAAGTTCCGCTACGTTAGTTCGGTCGCCCCGGTAGCGGAAGATGTGAATCTTCCGTCGGCGGATCCTTTCGACCTGGCGATTCGACCACGCATGGCGGGCATTTGTTGCTGGCGATTCACCGGAACTTTCACAAGTTCCGCTACGTTTAATCTGAACCGCTACGATTTGTCTGAACCGCGACGCTCAATCCGCGACATTGGCTCCGTTACTCTGAGCAATCCAGGAATAATCGACAAGATCGTCGCTTCCTGCTTGAGAATTGGTGATCTTTGGGCAATCTTTGCCGTCCTGCTCAGCTTTGCGTTCTAGAGTCAAGAAGGGATTTTCTCGTACTTCTCGACTCCAAATAGAACAACTATGTCGGCACCTCCTAAAGCCAAAGCAGAAGCACCAGCCAAGGATGCAAAAGCGGTAAAAGACGCGCATGGTGGAGCGGCACACGCACCTGCGGCACCGTCTGGCGGTGGGCTCAAGGGCAAGCTTTTGGTCGGCGCATTTGTCAGCGCGGTTGTAGTTGCGGAGACTGTTGTCTTTTTCTTTATGGTCCCTTCGGGTGAAGAGGTCGCGGCGTTGGCGGAGTCACGCTTGATTGCGGTTGCGCAAGAGATCGACGCCAAGAAAAAAGAAGAGGATACGCATGAAGAAGACTCCATAGTCGAGTTCGACTTGGGTACTTATAGCGTTTCCTTTGTACCCAAAGGTGCTGACCACAACTATCGCGTCGAGTTCCGTTTGTTCGGAACGTTGCACAGCAAGGACGAAGAGCATTTGCAAGCATTGTTTCTGGAACGCCAGGGGCGTTTTCGGCACAGAATGCTGTTGGAAATACGAAATGCATCGCTGCAGGAGCTCGAGGAGAATCAATTGGGCTTGATCCAACGGCGTGTTTTGGCGACAAGTACAGAATTGCTTGGAGAAGCGATCCTGCTCAGCGTTGGATTTGCTGACTACCAAGTATTGGAAGACTAGTAGCCCAACGAAACACGGATGTTTTCATGTCGGATTCCACGACTGCCAATGCTGCCGCGAGCCACCAAGCTGGCAGCGGTCATTCGAGTGCTGACTCGATCCTCAATCAAGCGGAAGCGGCATTGCGTGAAGTGGAGGATTCTCTTCGCGCCCCCAAGCTTCATCAGTATCGTTTGGACGAATTGATTGGAACGGATGGTCCGCCCGAAAAAGTCTCGATGGACTTGCTCCGGGATGTTACGCTCGATCTCAAGATCGAACTCGGTCGAACTCGCATGAATTTGGACGAGATTCTGCAGCTGAGAAAAGGTTCGGTGGTAACGCTGGACAAGCTCGCCGGTGATCCAGTCGATATCTACGTTAACGGTCGATTGGTTGCTCGAGGTGAGGTTTTGGTGCTGAACGATAACTTCTGCGTTCGGGTTGCAGAACTGGTGGGAAGCGATGCTATCCACTAACCGATGCAGGTCAGTCCGAGTTACATTTGCAATGTTTGCGATGGTTGCATGGACCGTTCTGTGCAACACCTGGTTATTCGCACAGTTACCACCTGCGCAATTCAACGCTAGACAAGAACCGGGATTTGCTGGGGGCAATTCTGCTCGCAATAGCGACGCCGCGATCGTCCGACCTTCTGGTTATAGCGTTCAGCAACCCGTCAACGGAGCTGTCGAGAATCAACCTCCACCCGCTATCCTGGTCCAGCCGAACGGGCAACGCGTCTTCACGCAATCGCCTGCTGGTTCGCAACCATTTGTAAACTCCCAATTGCCTAACGGTAATTCATCCACTGGACAGGTGACTTTTCCAGAGGCGATTTCCACACCGTCGAGTGTTCAGCCCGCTAGTTGGACGAAAGAATCCGCATCGAGCAACTTCGACAATACCAAAGCACGCACGCCACTCGAGCTCAAGCCAAGATCGAAAGATGGGCTCGCTGCCGTCGATAAACCGACGAGCCAATGGGCCGCCGGTCTTTCGATGCTTTTCTCTTTGACGATTGTCGTATGTCTGTTTCTCATGATCGCTTGGCTATTTAGAAAATCGCAACCCACTGCGTTTATCAAATTGCCGATCGGAGTTGTGCAAGTCATGGGGCGAACGGCGATGGCACCACGTCAGCAAGTCTATGTAGTTCGCTTCGGGAGCAAGCTCTTGTTGGTTAGCCATCAACCAGGCCAAACGCAAACGCTTTGTGAAATCACCGATGTCGACGAAGTGCAGCGACTAGCAGGAATGTGCGAAGCGAACCAACCAAACAGCATCAGCCATTCCTTTCGAGATATCTTCCGTCAGGTTGCGTCCGGTAAGCCAGAAACCGAAGTTCGACAGGGATCCAGACGTCGCAATAGTCTGAATGAGGGGTAAGCGTACGTGGCATAGGCTTCCAGCCTGTGAGTGAGTGTCTTCACAGGCTGGAAGCCTATGCCACTTTGGTATGAACCGGACGGCTCGCGCCGTTACGCTAACATGGACCTTACTTTAACAAGTGTTCCTGAACGAACAGCACAGTAGAAAAGAACTGGAAGTCTGCGTTGTTCTTTTTGCGGAATCCGTGTCCTTCATCGTTGGCCATCAGGTACCAAACAGGGCTGCCGTTAGCTTTGACTTTAGCGACCATTTGTTCTGCTTCGCTTAGAGGCACGCGTGGGTCGTTTCCTCCTTGTACGACGAATAGCGGTTTGGAGATCTTGCCAGCATTGTTGAGAGGAGCTGTGCGTTCGAAGAATGCTGCCATGGCCTCGTCCCTTTCGTCGCCGTATTCGACACGTCGAAGATCACGACGGTACGATTCGGTGTTCTTTAGAAATGTACCGAAGTGAGAAATCCCTACTACGTCCAACGAGCATTTGATTCGCTCGTTGTAGTCGACAGCGCATGCCAAGGTCATGTATCCACCGTAGCTGCCACCGGTGATCATGATGCGATTGGCATCTAGGTCCTTTGATTCTTTTATCCAATCGAGAAGTGCACCGATGTCCTTTACCGAGTCGAGGCGGTTGAAGCCATTGTCGAGCTTCATAAACGACTTGCCGAACCCAACGCTTCCTCGCACGTTCGGGAACAGCATCGCGCAACCCAACTCATTGATAAAGTAGTTGTTGCGTCCGAGAAAATTGGGGCGTGACTGACCTTCGGGGCCGCCGTGGATATTGATAATGACAGGTCGTTTTCCAGTGAATCGCTTGGGTGGCTGGTACAAGAAACCACTGATCATTTTGCCATCGAACGACTTCCATTCGACGAGTTCTGCGGTAGGAAGTTCGCTTGGGACCAATCCACCCATTTCGCTCTCGGTCCATCGGGTCAGGCCGAGCTTTGTCGCGTCGATGCTGTAGACATCCGACGATGTTTGGGCTGTCGTGATCGAGATGGCAAATTCAGAATCATCAGGGCGCCAGCCGCCGAGCGTAGCAACTCCGACGGGCAACCCAGGAACGAGCGTCTTTTTCAATGTTTTAGTATCTAAAAGATAGACTTGCGAAACACCTTGTTGATTCAAGCTGAATGCGATCTTCGTCCCGTCATGGGAGAGTTCGAACGCTTCGACGTCATACGGCAGATCGTTGGTGATTACGATATTGTTTTTTGTTTTTAGATCGAGCTTCTTGAGTGTTTGAAATTCCCCATCTGCATCGGACGTCGTGAATATCGCTGAGCCATCGAGTGAGTACTTTGCGCCCCGATAGGCGACTTCTGTGGCGGGGTCGGTGATCGGCTTGAGTGGATTGCTTTCGCTGACTGCCCCTTTGGAGATATCAGCTTCATAGAGGATAGTTTTGTTGATGGAGAGGCTTTCCATAACTAGCAATTTGGATCCGTCGGGCGACCAGTCTTGAACGGACCATCCGCCACCTGATACTTTTACCACCAGCCGGCTCTCCGCCGGATTTAACGGGTCCATAATCCAAATGTCGCGATCTGCACCGTTGCGGACCGTAGAGCTATAGGCGATCTGCTTCTTTCCGAGCGGGTTCCAGACCCACCCGCCATTTTGAGATCGTCCACCGTCGGTTAGCAGCGTGGCCTCACCGGTCGTTAGATCCTGACGATAAATCTGTCCAAACTCGTTTCCTCCGACATCCTTGGTGAATAGAAAGTAATCACCTGTGTTGGGCTCATAAGCTGCCGATCCGACGGGTTCGTTAAAGAACGTCAATTGATACCGAGAGCCACCTGGGGTGGAGACGCGGTGCACTTGGTTGGAGTTGGCAAATCGAGTCGAGATCAGCATCACGGGTTGCGTTGGATGCCAATCCAGTACCGAGGCAGCTCGTGCTTCGGTGTATTTACGTACTTTGTCCGTGAGGGAGAGCGGGATTTCAGGGATCCCAAGGATGGTCAGATTATCCGTGGGCCGAACGGTCGCTGGTTCCTTCGCTTTTTCTTGAGCGGTAGATTGGTTTGGTTGTATTCCACTGATTGCGCATGTGACGGCCGCAACAAGCAAACCAAGGGCTTTGCGTTTTGCTGGCATTTGAGATTGGATATAGGAAAAAGAGCTCATATTCATCTGGTCCTAATATTGTGGGATAGCTCGTGGGCTGAATTTTTAATGTGCACCATCGAGACTTGAAGACATTGTTGAGTATTCGCGAGCGAACTCGTGTGTCCACGGACAAGCCAGTCTTGCAGCGTCGCGGCGGTCCATGGTAACACAACCTCAATGAGAAGTCGTCTATGGAGCGGGGGAACCTGTTTGAAATAGCCGTCTCCCGCGCCCCAAGGACTCAGTCCTCGCAACGTGCCAAATGCAGCCATGACCAAGGATGGAGACGTGCAAAAAGACAGACCGACAGCGGCTAGATCCCCGCAACGACCAAGCGGGAAAGCAGCCAAAAAAGAGGCGTCCTACCGCGACAGCAGCGACGCGCTGTCCTCGACGTTGGATGCGATGGAAAAATCGATCCGAATCGACGTTGAGAGCCCTGTCTTCGTAAACAACCAGCATTCACCGACATGGCATGGAGTGTTGGATA
>CAIXME010000126.1 GCA_903920425.1 uncultured Pirellula sp.
GACCCACATCGCAAATAACAACGGCGACGAATAGCAAAAGAGCAAGAAGATCAGGTGGGTCGTTCTATCCGGCTTGTCCGGCACAGCGGTATGCGGCAACCCAAAAAGATCATTGATGTTATTCGCAACCAACGGCACGCGAGCCGCAAACATAATCAACGCAGAGATGCCAGCAAACACTACCAATGAAAAGGTCAGCATCCACAAGCTGATGGTGGGTCTGCCCGCACGTGTTTCACCAAACGGACTAGCCGAAGGCAAACTGGTTTTACTGCGATTCGATACACGCATGCTGGATTGGCCCATTACTTGGGCATCTCCACTTTCATCCAAAAGGGGTGTTGGCGATCCGCTCTGGCCCGCACATCCTCTAACAGCGTTCGAACGCTCGGTTTAGGCTCAAGTCTTTTGTTCTCAACGATAATTGTTCGTGAAAAATCCACCATCTCAGGGGAAAGCCAAATGGTGTAATTCTTGGCGGGAGCTTTCCGCATTTGGATCGAATTCGCTTCTTTGCTCAACACCGATTCAACCTTGTACTCCACCCCTGCAGCATAAAGCAAAGGATGGACGAGCTTGTCGGGTAGCAGTTGCTGAGTCTCAAACCACCAAAAAAACCGATCGCCCGCACGCGATGTAATGGCCGTAAACCCCTTGGGAACGAAATTCCGGGTCCTCGACGGCAAACTCATCCAATCCATGATCCGAGGCAGTTCTTCCTGGAAATGATCCAACCCACGCCCCCGATAGTTGGCAATGATACAGTCGATCTGCTTTCGCCCCAAAAGATTGTCCCATACCTTGAAATTGCTTGAAGAGCGCCCATCTAACTCCCCCATCACGAAGTACGACGGAACATAATAAGCGTTCTCCCAGTACTGAATAATGTACTTGGATGCACCAGCTCCGATCATGATGCTTCCAGCCCACAAATCCGGATGTGCCAATGCGACGTCCCATGCCGCATCGGCTCCCATGAAGTGCCCGGAAACGAACACGTGATCGGAATCAATACTAAAGCGACGCATGGCATCTCTCAGGGGAGCCAATACCATCGCGTGCTCATTTTCCGTGTAGTTGTAACTAGGCTGTTTCGGTTCAGCCCACGCAGGTGACACAACGATGTACCCGCTCTTAGACGCTTCACCGAGACACCGCTTCCCGGGGCTGTTGGGAGCAAAAGGCCCCGACCACCAAAGTATTTGCTCTTCCGCATTGGAATACTCGCTGGGCAAAGTCAGCACACACGGATATCGACGAAATGGATTGTACTCCGGGGGAAGCTGAACCATATAACGCACTGTTTTGCCCTGCATCGCACCACGCAAAGGGACATCGATGATGTACCTACCCGGCACCGTAACAGGCTTGGGATCTTCTGTCGGGTCCGTCGTCGAACGAACCAACTCCTGCACCGAAGCTTCATCCGGTGTGGAGACGGGGGGCGGCATGTTTGCGACCAAACTCGCGACCAACCTCGCGCTACCGGATTCCAATTGCGACAACTGCTCAATCAACTGATCGTTCTTGACCGGGGACTCCAAATATTCTTTGATGATCCGCCTAGCCTTAACCCCCGAACTTACCACCGACGTATTGTCTTCGCCGACCCCCGAACCATAAATCCACCCGCTAATCGCAATGGCGGCGAGTTGCTCCGGTTTCAGATTCGCATCACCTCGCCGACGACGATAATCTGCAAACCGCAGCGCCGTATCGGGCCTCAGATAGCGCGTGATTTCCGGCAACAGGGACTCAAACTCAGCTTTGGCTGCTGGATCGGGCAGTTTCGCTATATCCTCTTGTATCCATCGCAGAACTTCCGCGGTCTCTTTCGCCTCAGTCGACATCGTCTCCAGTTTGCGTTGCACTTTAAGTTCGGTTTCAATGCCCGACTTGTTAATGCTTTCCAAGATGTACGTGGCGAACTCATACTGACCTGCGTCCTGCGCTTTTTGAGCCGCATCAAACATCTGGTTTGCAAACAGTTGATCAAATTGCTTTAGCTGTGATCGGTTATTCTCAAGCTCAGGAAACTTGTTTATCGCCTTGGATAGAATGTCTCTCGCTTCTAAATAGCGCTTTGCATCTGAAAAAAGATTAACGATATTCAGCCAGTCACTAGATCGAGTGGGACTCGCGTTCTGAATCAAGATGGC
>CAIXME010000127.1 GCA_903920425.1 uncultured Pirellula sp.
ACCCAAGGTAAGCGGCATTTCTTGGCGACAATGCTTGCAATCATCGCTGTTCGCGGTGTGTGTGCGTGGATCAAGTCTGCATCGATGGCAACCGCGTGCTTTGCTACTCGGCCGATGATGGCCAAATCAAAGCGATTCTGCATTCCTATATCGCTGACCATCCTTGGATCTAGTCCACTGAACTCGGCGAACTTGCCAGGTTTAAGGCAAACGAAATGGGTCTGAACGCCCAAGCGAGGCAGGCAATTCCCGAGCAATTGCTGAACTCGTTCAGCCCCCGAGAAATGCTCTCCATTGATCAAGTGCAATGCGGTCAATGAATGAACGGGCTCGGGTGCCGCAGCGTCAGCAACAAGGTTTGCAGAGGAATACAGAACCGGTTGTGCTAAGCTCGCGAAGGATAATGGCGTTGCGGATTGCATGGAAGGTTTTGGAGGTTCGTTTCGAGGGGGAAAACGGCCGTCGTCGCACAAAGCGACCACTCCAAGCTTAGGTCGCGAAAAATCATTGATAGCAAAATCGATGCATTGCGGCTTCAAGGAATTCTTTGATTCCAACGTTAGAACCGGAAAAACCGGTCTAGGTCCGATGCCGGGGAGTTGGTATCGTGCAACGAGAACGCGATCCTTGGTTGCGCCTATGGAAGGCGCTTGATGCGGGGATCTATTGATACAAGGCACGTCACGGATGATGAAGATGAAGAATCACTTGCAGCGGTTCTACGGAAAGTCAATTGCTCGTCTGGTAGTGGGGACAGCATTGATAACGAGTGGTTCGTCCATTGCATTCGCGCAGGTGGGCCGTCCTGGACAACCAGTCAATGGTTCGCCCGCAAACGGACAGGCTTTAGGTGGCCAGCCGCAGCAAGGTGTCGCCCCACCAGCAGTCGGATATGGTGGGAAGCCTGCTGCAACTAACCCGCCAGGCAATACACAGCCGACTTCGAATCAGCGTCCAGGAACGGCAGGACCACAACCTACACAGGCTCAACTCAACCCCAACCTGCCTGCTGCGAATGCGGGAAATGGCGGGCGAGCCCCAGCCAACATCAATGGAAATTCCGTTGTTACGGCTGACCCATACGCAAAGACACCGTTGACCCCACAGGAGCTTGCTCGTCTCGACCAGATCCTACAGTTTTGGGAAAAATCGACGGCCGATATCGAGCGTTATTCCTGCAAGTTTCGCCGCTGGCAATACAACTCATCACAGAACTTCGTCGACCAGTTATCCAAGCAAACCAAAAGAGACATTCGACAGGTGCACGTTACTGCTGCAGCTGGTGAAGTGAAGTACATGGCTCCTGACAAGGGGATGTTCAAGGTCGATACGCTGCTTTCCCTAACCGGACAGGTGGGAACTGATGGGCAACCGGAATACAAAGAATTCAGCAACGCTCAACGCGATTGGTGGCTCTGCAGCGGTGAAGCAGTCTATGACTATGATCGTGAAAAGAAAGAATGCACCGTTCATCAACTGCCACCTGAGATGCAAGGTGCTGCTATTCTCGATTCACCGATGCCATTCGTTTTCGGGGTCAAAGCGGACAAACTCAAAGAACGCTATTGGGTTCGGGAATTGCCGTCGCAGAATCCAAACACGTTTATTATTGAGGTCTATCCCAAGTTCCAAGTGGATGCCGTCAACTACGATCACGTTCAGGTTTTTCTCGACAACAAAGAACTCTTGCCAGTCGGTCTGATCAAATTCAACACGGAACACCGAGATGAACTTGGTACGGCCCTCGTGGACAATCGCGAAGTGTTTCAATTCGAAGGTCGCGAGAAGAATGCATCGCTGTTGCAGAAATTCAATGATGCCGTATGGCGGAAAGAATTCATTCCGTTCGATCTGAAAGACTGGAAGGTTACGACCATTCCGTATGCTCCCCCAGCAATACAAGACATTCGCGCGGCGAGTGCGAATCCCATCGGCAATCCAGGCGCGAACAATCCTGGAGCCAGGCCGCCGGTCGCACCGGGTGGCGGTAATGGCCCTGTTCAGCCTAGATAATTGGGTGGCTACTGTGGCAGCGAAGGTTTCTCGATTCCGATCTAGTATCGTTGACAAAGCAATTGGATGAACTGTGTAAGTCAGAGATACTGGTCGCGTGCTTTGATCGGCATGTACGTTGTTGTGCAAGCTGGCTGCGCAACATGGCTGCCAACGCAGAACGAACCAGCTCCAGTGGTTCGCGACTTAGTTCCGGTGGTCAAGCCGCGTGATGCAGTAGGAATAGAAACCATTCTGGTGCGTTTGGACGAAGTGCAATCGCAACGCCTCGACGAGGTCTGGGCTCAAGTTGACGAGCAAGCACTCACGCCGGAATTGCGCATCGCTTTGGATAAAAACGGAATGCGTGCTGGCAAAGTCGCTAGCACTCTCCCTGCACTGCTAGAAGAATGGGTTCGCCAAACGGTGCAACGGGTCGAAGAGAGTCCGCTCGAGCAGGCAGGTGTTGCGGCGGATGTCACCTCGTACTCGCAACTCTGGAGATGCCGCGCCAATTCGCGTAAAGAGCTAACCATTCGCAGAGTGAACACCGGTTCCGCTTGTGTTTTCTACCATCAAGAGGGAACAACGAAAGGACATACTTTCGACACGCCTCACTTTCTTTACGCCATCCACGCAGCTCCCGTTGGGGATGCCGCGGCATCTGTGCGTTTAACGCCCGAACTTGAGCATGGAGATCCGGTAAAGAAAGTCAGTACGGGAGATGGTACAATCAGGCCAGTGACCAAGCGAGAATCGATCGTTTGGGACCCATTGGCCATCGACCTTCGGATCAACAAAGGCGATTGCATTGTGATCGGGCCATCGCACGACTCCAGAGGGCTTGGCGAGCACTATTTCCACACGATAACGAACGAGGGGGCCGTGCAGCCGGTTCTACTCATCGTTCGGCTAAGCGAATCCAATCAAGACGAGCCGTTTGCATTGCCAAGTGCCATGGTTCGCACAAAATAAAGTATGAAATCGATCGCATTCGCGATCTGACTCGTTGAAGGTATGCGAGTACGAATATGGGAAACATGGAATGGATCGAATGCGTTCGATGGTGTCATTCCAATCAGAGCCCTGAATCCATTAACAGCCTCGTAAACGAGTTTTTGAGTTTGTGGGAAAGCTCTAAGTATCCGTCGCCTATTCTGACGCGTACCTTGCAGCATGACGGGCTAAGGGTCTCTGGCTATATCGTTTTGTACCCAGGGGCACTTGCGTCCATGGGGAATCTGCGATTCGATTCTATGGACGATGTTGGGAAGGCGGCGGAAGCGTTTTCATTAGCCCACATCGCAAATAGTCTGTGCCAATTGGCCTATGAGCATGGTGCCGAGTTGGTACAAGCGATCTCCCCTTTGGCACCATCTCGGACATCTGACTTGAGTCGCGTGTCGTTTACTTCGTTGGATCCAGTACGTGAAAACGCGCTAGGGGGAGCGCATTTGCGTCCGGTATCCAAGCTCGTTCAGATGGAATGCCTCAATATCGCGGCTGTGGAGCCACTGTCGTTGGAGTTTGCTGTCTATCGCGATTTTGGCGAAGCTAGGATGGTGGACTACGAGGAGTTAGCCGCGGACCAGTGGCGAAGACTCATCGAAGAGACGTACGAGAAGACGCTCGATGTTCCTGAATTGAATGGCTTGCGATCGATTGAAAACACGCTCGAGGGATACGCAGCATCCTCGGTAGGATCCAAGCAGGCTTGGTGGGCTATTGAGTGCAACGGGGAGTTCGTCGGCTGCCTCTTGTTGTCGCCTATGCCCTTTTACCGTGTGGAGCTGACTTATGTCGGCATCGTGCCAGCTTGGAGAGGCAATGGGCTTGCCAAGTGGATCATGAACTTCGTCCGTGAATGGGCGATCGAGCATGAGCTTGACTTGGTGACACTCGCTGTCGACACGCGGAATATTCCAGCGATTCGACTGTATCAATCATTTGGTTTGACACCGCAACGATTCGTTCAAGCCTGGATCGGTACGCCGGCGTAGTCAGTTGGATTAGAGCTGGAATCGCCAGCTCGGGGCATTACGTAAAAAAAGACATGGATGTTACACCATGTCTTTTTGGATGTTTTGAATGCTTCGATCCCCGTATTTCTACTTGGAGAAAGCAGCTTAGCTTGCAGGAGCGGTCTCAAAGGCAGGCTTGGTCGCCTTCTTGGTGACTCGGTCGTTTTGTCCTACGAATTCGAGGATTGCGCGAGTACCGTTATCGCCGAGGCGAGGCTTTGCAAGACGCATGATGCGGGTGTATCCGCCTGGACGATCAGCAAAGCGTGGTGCGACTTTGGCGAACAAGATGCTAACAGCTTCTTTATCGCGAATCATGGAATAAACGCGGCGGCGAGCTGTGATCCCTGGAGAACGAGCGTCGGCCCATTTCTTCCATTGATCGCTTTTTCGCCAAGCTTTCCACTCGTCGGAGCCGCGTTCTGCTTGCGTAGCGAACTCAGCTGCGCCAGCTTCTGCAGCCAGTCCTTTGCGAGCGATGGTGATGCACTTCTCAACGAGTGGGCGAATTTCTTTTGCCTTCTCGAGAGTAGTCACGATTCGACCAGGAACCTTGGGTGCATTCGCATCCAGTTCGGTGGTATCACGCTCGGTCAAGAAGATGGCGGAAACCATGTTCGCGAATAGAGCCTTACGGTGAGCTGGGGAACGCCCCAGAACGCGACCTTTTCTACGGTGTCTCATGACGATTATCCAAAACAGTTAAGCAAAAATATGATTGGTTATTAGGTCGCCACTCGTTGGCGATCCATCATTATCGCATCGACGGAACACGCATCCCGAGATGCAGTCCCATGTTGCCAAGCTTTTCGCGAACTTCGGTTAGCGTGGTTTCGCCAAAATTCCGAACTTCGAGTAGTTGGTCTTCGGTGCGTTGAACGAGATCGCGAACGAGTCGGATCCCTTCGGCTTCTAGGCAATTGTTCGCTCTCACAGAGAGCTTCAGTTCGGCAACGGTGGTGTTTAATTTGGCTTCTAATTGAGCTTCGGCGCTGCCGGGTCCGCCTCGAGCCACTGCGTGTACTTGTTTGCCCAGCTCGCTGGACTGAACAAATGGGTTGAGGTGTTTACGCAAGATCTTTGCGCCCTCGACCAATGCCATTTCTGGATGAACCGAACCATCCGTCCAGAGTTCGATGATCAAGCGATCGTAGTTGGTCTTTTGACCGACCCGAGTTTCCTCGACGAAGTATCGCACGCGAACGACTGGGCTGTAGACAGCATCGACAGGAATAATGCCGATTTCGTGATCACCCGAGCTGTGTTCGGTTGCAGGAACGTAGCTTCGGCCGTTCTCAACAACCATTTCCATCATGAATGGAACATCGGAGGTGAGGGTGGCGAGGACGTGATCTGCATTGATGATCTCAACATCGGAGTCCGTTTGGACATCAGCGCCGGTGATTGGCCCTGCTTTGTCCCGCATCACGGTGAGAACGCGTGTGTTCTCGCTGTGATTTTTTACGACCAAGCTTTTCACGTTGAGGACGATCTCGGTAACGTCTTCGAGGACGCCGGGAATCGAAGAGAACTCGTGCTGAGCGCCTCGGATCTTGATTTGCGTAACAGCACTGCCTTCTAAGCTAGAAAGCAGAACGCGACGCAAACTATTGCCGATTGTGGCTCCGAATCCACGTTCAAATGGCTCAGCGGTAAACTTGCCGTAGGTCGAAGAAAGGGTCGAGCGGTCGACACTGACTTGACTGGGTAGTTCTAATCCACGCCAACGGATATGCATTGCCTAAAATCTCCAAATAACAGCTTGATCGGGTCGTGATGAATGGATTGAAAAACTAGACGCGACGACGCTTGCGTGGTCGGCATCCGTTGTGAGGGATTGGCGTGATATCTTCGATCTGCTTGACCGTGATACCAGCAGCTTGGAGCGCAGTGATGGCCGATTCACGTCCGGAACCGGGACCTTTCACTCGCACTTCGATCTCCTTAACCCCGAACTTGGCAGCCTTTTCAGCAGCTTGTTGAGCTGCAAGCTGACCTGCGAATGGCGTGCTCTTGCGTGAGCCCTTGAATCCGCTCGTTCCTGCACTTGCCCAGCAAAGGGTATCCCCTTTGGTGTCGGTGATGGTCACGGTCGTGTTGTTGAACGTCGCCTTCACGTGGGCAATTGCCGATGTGACGTTTCGTCGAACTTTACGCCGCTTGTTTTGTACAGAAGCACTTGTGTTGGTTGCTGTCTTGGCCACAGGTGGGACCGTTCCTTGAAATCAAATTGCGAGTGATACTTGAAAGTACGTTGGGTTTGGCCGCTCTGAGAGGTGAAACTCCCTGCGAACCAGCCAAAGCCATCGAACTGAAGCCCGATAACCTTGGCCAAATGATCTGCTGACCTGCGAAAACTATCGCAAGTCCTTGACGCCCTTCTTGCCGGCGACCGTCTTTCGAGGTCCCTTGCGGGTACGTGCGTTGGTTCGTGTGCGTTGTCCGCGGACTGGCAAGCTTTGCTTGTGGCGGATACCTCGGTAGCACTTGATTTCACGCAAACGGTGAATGCTTTGACCGATTTGACGGCGAAGTGGACCTTCGACGGTGTAGTCGCGTTCGAGCAAGCTCGAAAGGCGGCTCAATTCGTCTTCGTCCAGTTCTCTTGCCTGTTTGGTAGGATTGATCTTGGTCTTCACGCACGCTTCTCTGGCAACGGCTGGACCAACACCATAGAGATACTGAAGTGAATAAATGACTTGTTTGTCATTTGGAATATCAACACCGAGAAGACGCGGCATGCTTGCCTACTCCTAAACCTTTTTCTGCCATGACTTTACGCAAAGTTGCTTGCGGCCAGAAACATCGAAAAAACAGCGTCTGACCGCAATTTCCTTATCAGGAAGCCCCACAGTGTAGCGAAGCAGTGCCAAGCCATGCAAGGGTTAATCGACGTCTTTGGCACGCATTTTTCTCTCGCTATCGTCTCAAACTCGCTTTTACATGACGAGTTTTGCTAATCCGACCAAATTCGCCCTGCTGAAACGCTAGCAATTGGCCCTTGGGGCAGCACCAACGTGCGCAGCGATCGGCCTAAATGAGTTCGTCGAGTTGATCCACCAGCTTACCGAATTGGATCAATGCGGTTTCCACTGGCTCTGGTTTGGTCATGTCCACCCCAGCACCCCGCAAAAGATCGAGCGGATCTTTCGAGCACCCCCCCTTTAGAAAACCTAAGTAGTCGGAGAGTTCGGTTGCTCCTCCCTCGAGGACCCGGCGCGACAGGGCGATGGCGGCGGAAAGGCCGGTTGCGTACTTGTATACGTAAAACCCGCGGTAAAAGTGAGGGATGCGGAAACACTCTAAGGCCAACTGCTCGTCGATCACGAATTCCGGCCCAAAGTATTGGGAGAGAAGTTTGCCGTACACGTCCTTGAAGCTGGCTACGGTAAGGGGTTCACCGCTTTCGGCCATCGCGTGCGTTATCTTTTCGAACTCCGCAAACATGGTCTGGCGAACGACCGTCGCGCGAATGCTATCTATTTCGTGATTGATGATCGCGGCCTTTTCTTCTTTGGAATTGGCATGCTGGATCATGTGATGTGCTAGCAACTGTTCATTGAACGTGCTGGCTACTTCCGCAACGAAGATCGTGTAGTTGTAATATTGGAAAGGTTGATTCGCTGCGGAATAGTAGCTGTGCATGGAGTGCCCAGCTTCATGGGTGAGCGTAAACACGTCGTTGAGAACCGACGGTTTGTAGTTCATGAGAATGTAAGGGTCTGCATCATAGGTCCCGCAGCTGAACGCCCCGCTTTGTTTCCCTTGATTCGGATAGCGATCGCACCAGCGGCCGCGGAGCCCATTTTCCAGGACTTGGCAATACTCGGCACCAAGTGGTGAGAGCGACTGAATCACAACATCGATGGCTTGATCCCATGTGTGGTGAGCTTGCTGTGCAGCCAAAATGGGAACGTAGGTGTCGTAATGATGGATGTCGGTCAGGCCCATTTTCCGCTTACGCATATCAAAGTAGCGATGCACCGCGGGCAAATGTTTGTGGACAGCACTGATTAAATTGTCGTAAACGCTCTCGGGTACATTGTCTGCAAACAGGGAACTCGCGCGAGCGCTTTCGTAATTCCTAGCCTTGGCATAGTACGCTTCGCCGTGAATACTTCCTGCCAGCGTCGCCGAAAGGGTGTTTTCGTGGGCTGCAAACTGCTGGTAATACTGGTGAAAGGCGCGCTTGCGGACGTCCCTGTTCGGCGATAACAGGAATGAGCTAAACGACGCGTTGGTCAGCTCGATGGCTTGGCCATTTTCGTTCGTTACCACGCCGAATTTCAAGTCGGCATCGTTTAGTTGACGGAATGCTTTGCTGGCCGTTTGAGCCATCTCTCCTTGCATGGCGAGCAAGTTTTCTTCGGGTTGGCTGAGCGTGTGTTTTCGAAAACGATTGATTCGTTCTAGCACCAGCTTGTACGGTTGGAGGCACGGTTCGGCCAGCAGCGTTTCCATGCGATCCTGTGGAATTGAGAGGATCTCTGGTCGAACGAAGCTAGCTGCTTGACCCGCTTTGGTGGCTAGATTCTGGTAGCGCGCAACCAGTCCTTGATAGTCGCTATTGCTCTGATCCTCGGTTGTTTTGAGGAATGCGTAGGTGCCAAGCCGCTCCCCAAGGCGATCGAGTTTTACATCAAAATCGAGGCAAGCGGCCAATACTTGTGCCGATTCGCCGAGACGCCCCGAAAACTGCTTGAAGCCAGCGATTTCTTTCTCAAATTCTGCCAATGCGAGCATCCACGCTGCGTCGGATTCAAACAAACTGGTGAGATCCCATGTGTCATTGACGGGGACTTCGGAACGCTTGGGGTTAGATGGTTTGGACTCTGGGATGGAATGATCGCTGGACATGTACATCTTTGCTTTCGGTTTGGTTCTCGGTAGCGCAGCTCCGATTTTGCAAGCTGGCTACCCGTTGTTAGGTCCGTCGTAATGTAGCGTTTACGAGTCGACCCTGCCAAGACGAATGAGAGCAATGATATCAGTGAGGTCAGTCCGATGGACTGCTGTTGGGCAGGATGGCGACGGGCCCGTCGTTGTACCATCGGGTGCTATGCAAACGGCGAGGCTTTCCCTCGCTCGCTCGGACTGTACCCGTCATGCTGGCGATATGATCGCAATACGCATCCATAGCCAGATGAAGTGGTCCGGGCGTTTCTTGCGTTTGCTCTTCTATAGACGAGTAAATGCGATACGTCAGAAGTTCCATCTTGTCGGTGATGGCGAGCAGCCGTCGCGCGAGCATGTTGCCGTACTCATCCATCGCGACGAGCAGTTGTTTATTGGCGTCCATCCAGTTGGGGACCACCGACGCCGCATACGCGCCGTCTACAAGATCGAGACAGGAATCGAATGGACGCCCCATCCACAGCACATGGCGTGGGTCGTTGCTCAACTGGATGGTAAGCCGTTTGTACTTGGTTGCTTTGTCGTTATCGAATGCAACAGGGCAGTTGATTTCAACCTTGTCCGATGCAATCCAATGTTCCCATTTCAATCCTTTCTCGGTTGCAAAGTCAATCCAATATCGATTGCGCGATCCGAAGTCGCGATGTCCGGTGCTTGAATCGGCCCACGCCTGCAATGCTTGTACTAGCATCTCTCGTGTTGTCTTTTCGAGCGACGCAAGGAATTGCAACAGTTCGAGCTGCTCGCGCGGTTTCAGCGTTTCGGCCCACGCCAGGTTGAGGCGACGCAACGTTTGTTGTTCGCGATACCCGATCCATTTCCGAACCGCATGCAGCGACGCATTGAAGCTGGCTTCGGATAGATGGCGGCGAATGCTGGTCGATCGCGGTAGCTTGGTGTTGGATTGGTTTTGCAAGTAAGCCAATCGAAGGGCCGCTTTGTGAGATATCGCTCCTTTGGCGTACTGTTCCGATAGGTGATCAAGTTCACGTTTGCGTTTAAGGGGATCGAGTGCTGAGTTGAGGCAGGACTTGGGAATCACCGACCGAAAGCCCAGGATGCGTCGATAGACCAATAGTTTGGCGAACTCGGTTCGGGCGATTGGGTCGAGTTCCGTCGGCGCGTCGCTGATGGTCGCGGGGCGAGTGGCCTCCTGTCGCGTTGAATGCAACCACGCATTCCATGCCCCGCTCAGCTCGGGCCGCAGTTCTATCAATACCCCCAGCTGCTTGAGAATCGTGTTCCATTGATTGCTCATTTGTGAGTGGACGGTCTTTTGTGGCCACTGTTGCAGCCAAGACAACCAAGGTCGATAGATGTGGTTGCGATCGCGGCTGTATTGCAAGCACCAGGAGATTCCAGTCGCTTTCAATAATTCCAGTTCAAGCTGTGTGTTGGAATGGATGCGTTCGAAGTACTGGGGAGCAGACAGGCTGGCTGATCGCTTGGGCGTTCGATCCGCTCTGGCAATGGCTCGCCAAGCACAGGCTTTGGTTTCTAGCAGGTAGTTTTGCCGATGAAGCAATCGACGCCGCTCCTTTGCTGAGGAACGGTCCATCAATTCCCAAAAGTACCTGATCGTCCAATGTTCCTCGGTGGCGAGCCAACGGTGCAGTACAGCCGGCTCCAATTGCCAACAACTATCCGAAGCAAACCAAGTTGCAAACGTAGTGGGGACATAAACGTTTCTATATTCGTCATGCTCGGCGATGGGCGATTGAACGAGGGCGATCGTCTTAGATAACCAAGCTCGAATGCCTGGTCGCTCTGGCCAACACAATTGCCCCACGAGAGTGGTGACATGCCCAGCCGCATTTTGCAAAAGTTCATAGGTTCGTGGCCAAATTCCGTAGAAGCGGTCTGCAAAAAATCGGAGTCGTTGTTGTTTGCATTCGCGATGCAAATGCGTCAGATGCCGATGCAGTTGGCGAGCGTCCTCGACCCAACTCGGGACCTCGTTCGTCGATGAAAATTTCTGCATCGCGGCCAGCCAATTCTCTGCAGCTTGCTGCCCCGAAATCCACTGGACGAATTGGTACCAAGGCTCGGCGTTACTCACATTGAGCGCGCGAAGATCTGCTCGGAGTTGTTCATCGATCGGGATCGTGGTTGGTTGTACCAGTGCATTGGGGACACGACCTCGCACATCCCGATCTGCGATGAGTTTGGGATCTAGTAACTCTGGGCAACCTGCCTTGCCCCATTGTTGGAGCGATGGCCAAAGGTTGCCAAGCGTGAATTTGGGTTCGAGTTGAATGCATTCACCGCGCGCTGTGGTGGCCGTAACAAATCGTTTTCGATTCGACTTGTACGCGTGTTGCTTGAGCGGCTTTCGAATTGGTTCGCGAAGTATTCCCATAACGAACTTGAGACAGATCTTTTGTCAAAAGGTTCGGGCTTGAACGCCTGCGGGTTGTGAGCTTTGTGTTCAGGGAAGATGGCTCACACAGAGACACCGAGTCACAGAGAAGAGATGAAAAAGGGGGGGCCCGACGGCAATGCAAATAGCGCAACTTCAAAAAGCGTTAGCGAGGGGCAAAGAATCCCTCGCTCACGCGTCGGGTTGTGATGGTTGCTTTGCCCTGCGGCAGGCCTGTTCAATGAACAGCTCGTGAGACCGCGGTGTGGGGGCGTGCTTCGCTGTTTGGCTTAGCTGTGCATGCGCGGCAATTCGCAACCTTTAGCAATGATGGCCGACTCAGCCGCAGAAAGTTCTTCTAGCCTGGCTCTCACGTTTTGATCGGTATCAAAAAGCTTTGCGAGTTTGACATACGTCGTATGGTGGCGGGCTTCCGATTCAAAGAGGGAAGCGTAGAACGATGCGAGTTCGGGATCTTGAACGTGTTTGCTCAGCAGGCTAAAGCGTTCGCACGATCGAGCTTCGATCAAGCCTGCGATCAGCAATCGATCGACTGCTCTGCCGGGTTCGTTGAGGCGAACGAGCGAATTGAGTTGTCTGCCATAATTGCCCGGACTTTGTTTTCGAAATGCGAAGCCTCGCTTTTCCAACAGGGCCAGCACCATATGGAAGTGCTCTAATTCTTCGTCGACGATGCGAGTCATCTCCCGGGTCAATTCGCCGCAATCGATGTATGCGCCGAATAAACTCATGGCCGTCGCAGCTGCTTTGTGTTCGCAGTGGGCGTGGTCGATGAGAATCTCTTTTAAATTCGCATCGACTTGGGCAAGCCACCGCGATTGCGACTCACTTTGCAAATGGAGCATGCTGCTTTACTCTGCGATCAACTCGATTTCTTGGAAGCTTTCTTAGAAGCCTTCTTCGTAGTTTTCTTTGCTGCTTTGACTTTCTTTGTCGGAGCGGCATCGTCCATTGAGTCCAAGTCGGCATCCACTACGACTTCGACATCATCGGCGGAGGACTTCTTTTTCGTCGCTTTCTTGCTGGTCTTCTTGGCGGCTTTCGTGGCCTTCTTCGCCGGTGCACGTTTCGATTTTTTCTTTTTCGAGCCACCAGCAGCCGCTCGAGCAGCCAAGAGGTCGACCGCTTGTTCGAACGTCAGGTCTTCGCCGCTCATATCCTTTGGCAAGGAAGCGTTGGTTTCTCCGTCGTTGACATAGAGACCGTACCTGCCGTCACGAAGAACAATCTTATTGCCAGTGACAGGAGATGCATCGAATTCCTTGAGTGGCGGAGCAGCAGCAGCTCGACCGCGGCCTTGCGCTTTGGGTTGTGCCAGCAATGCCAATGCTTGTTCCAGGGTGATTTCGAGCAAATTGTGGTCGGGGCCCAAAGAGCGCGAGTCAGTCCCGTTCTTGATGAAGGGGCCGAATCGGCCTTGCGTGGCGATGATGGGCTCGCCATTCTCAGGGTGATTGCCAAGGGTGCGTGGCAACGATAACAGCTTGATCGCCATTTCGAGATCAAGCGTTTCTGGGGACATGCCCTTGAGCAACGAAGCGTTCTTTTTCTCTTCGTCGTCTGCTTCACCCATTTGAACGTAGGGGCCAAATCTACCTTGTTTCACGTAGATCGGTTTGAGTGTTTCAGGGTGGGTGCCGAGCGGCTCATCGCCGATTTCTTGTTTCGCCAGCATCTCTAATGCGACGACCAGAGTCATTTCATCGGGTGGCATTTCATCTGGGATGCTAGCTCGGCGTTCCCCTTGTTCGACGTAAGGCCCATATCGGCCCACTCGAACGCTCACACCGATCTCGCCCCCTTCGATTGTGCTACTCAGTGGATATGAGCAAGCAGTGCGAGGATCGATCTCAGCAACTTTCAATTCCAAAAGAGGTTTAAGACCGATACCGCCTGGAGCGACTTTTTCTGCGACGCCATCATCGCCAAAGTAGAACTCTTGGAGGTACTCAAGGTTCTCGCGTTCGTTGCGGCTAATTTGATCGAGGTAGTCTTCCATTTCGGCTGTGAACTGATAATCCACCAGCGATGAGAAGTGCTCTTCCATCAATCGAATCACAGCGAACGCGGTCCAGCTAGGTACCAACGCGTTCCCTTTTTTGAATAC
>CAIXME010000128.1 GCA_903920425.1 uncultured Pirellula sp.
CCTAGAACCTTGGGCGATTAGCAACAAGGTTTCGGAGCATGGCGAGTTTGATCGGTTTGGCAACGTGAAAATCAAAACCGCTTGTTTGCGCTCGCTTGCGGTCTGAAGGCTGACTGTAGCCGCTGAGTGCGACTAAGTACAGTTTTTTCAGTTCTGGGTCGGCACGCATTGCTTGGGCTACGTCATAACCATTCATTGCGCCGGGCAATCCGATATCGCATAAAACCATGTCGGGATGAAAGGATTTCGCCAAATGGACACCATCCGGACCATTCTGAGCCTCCACAACCTGGTGACCATCACGCGTCATCAAAACACGGATTGGCAGCAGAGCATCCGTTCGGTCATCGATTGCCAGGATTCGAATTGGGGCGATCGGCATTTCGATTAACGCTTTGCTTGGACGATCCGAAGCCAATACGTCTGAATCGTCCCCAGAAACAACACTTTTGATTGGCAACATCATTTCGAATGTGCAGCCAAGATCCTTGCCAGGGCTGCTGACAGTCAACATTCCGCCGTGCAACTCAACGAGTCCTTTTGACAATGTCAGCCCAATGCCTAATCCCCCCTGGGAGCGATCGATGCTGTCGTTTGCTTGATAGAATAGCTCGAAAATCGAACTAAGCTCTGTTTTGCTCAATCCGATCCCAAGGTCTGATACCGAGATAGATACGCAATCGCAGTTTAGTTCGGTGCTCCACTGGTGCGCAATGCCGACCACAATGGGTTGGCTTTCCTTTGAGAACTTGCAAGCGTTGTTTAATAGATTGGTGAGGCACTGACTTAAACGCGTCTGGTCTCCAAATACGACCAATCCGGAAGTGCCTTCCATCGATTTAACCTGAATGGAACGGTTTGGATGAAGGCACTGATGGTCTCGGACCGTGTGACGTGTAATCGCTTCGACGTTGCAGTCCGACTTGTTGAGGGTAACTTTGCCTTGACCGATTCGCGAGACATCCAGAAGATCTTCGATAATATGCTGCATTAACGTGGCTTGACGATAAATCGTATCCTGCAGTTTCCTCTCTTCGCTACCGATCTCATCGAGAGAGATTCTCTGCAATGCTTCGACACCGGTAACCACGCCAGCTAATGGGTTGCGCAGTTCGTGGCCGAGCATCGCCAGGAATTCATCTTTGCGCAACGATGCTTGAATAACTTTTTCATTCAACCGTGTATTCTCGATTGCCGCAGATAAAATAAAGGCTAACTGCGAAACGATCGATAGGTCGTTGCCGTTGAATCGCCCCTGGATCTTTCCTAGCAGTATGAATCGCCCGATCTCGACTCTGTCGATATTGAGAATCGGAGCAGTCAGGATGCTCTCAATCGAGTCACCATGCTCCGCCCACTCTTTGGTGGACGTCACTTCGGGCCAACTATCGATCTCCGGCCGATGTCGAAAGAACGTCGCTTCACCACGACTGAGGAGTCGAGCCAATTCAAAGATGCAATGGATATAGCATGGTTTTGCTTTTTGCACGCCTAGCGTACTGACGCCTCGCTCGATCCGAACCACTTCGCCCGAAGTAAACTTGAGCAAGGCTTCCCTAGTTCCAATGAGTGCGCGAAATTCGTTCAATGCGATTCCAACGATCGAATCGACATCAGGGCAAGTCACGATGCGACATGCAATATCCGCAAACGACTGAAGTTGTGTTGTTCGGGCAATCAATAGTCGATCGCTATCCGCTCGCATCATCAGTTCACGTCCCACTCGAACGTAGGAAATAATGATCACGCAGAGTGCAATCAAAAAGGCCGCTGCCGCTAACGTGATGGCCGTAAAGTAGGCTCGCCATGAATCCCTGTCTTTATTTTGCAGTTCATATTGCAGTGAGCGATCGATTCGACCGACGAGCGATCGCAATTTATCCATGGTTCGCCGGCCGTTTCCCCCTGCAAGGGTGTTTACCGGTGGCGAGGCATCGTCCGTATCCGCCGCATCGATACTGGCTTGAATCATTGTGAATTTGGATTCCGTTTGAACCTTCATCTCATCCAATAGCAATACCAGCTTTGGGCTGTTCACCGTTTGGGAGAGTGACTCAAAAAGGATGGGCACTTGAAACACAGCGCTATGATATGGCTCGAGATAACTGGCATCCTTGGTCAACAAATAGCCTCGATGTCCCGTTTCTGCATTGAGGAGCTCTCTCTGTATCCCGTGCAACGATCTGGTCGCCTCATGATTCTCGTTGCTCGCTAGTTCACGTTGGCGAAAGTCGTGCAAGCAATACAGAGAAAGCAAGGCCAGCAATACAATTGCGCTAATAGGAAGAAGCAAATGCAGTGACATCGAACGCGTATCTTTATCTGGCAATGTACGCGTGAATGGCATGGATTCGGTTTTCGTTCAAATGGAATGTTACCGCACCCGCCGCAGGGTAACCGTCCTCATATTGCTCATTAAGCGATCAAGGAAGATTACATGACGCTTCGTAGGATCGACGAGGGGACAAGAAATCGTGCAACGGGACTCATGGCTCTGTTTAGCATATATCGCACCACGGATGCTCTGCTATCACAATTTAATTCGACAATTGCTGGAGATCCTTCGAATTCATATGCGGCATTCAACGTGTTGCTCGGAAATCGACCACCCTGAGCTGTCGCTGCTCGATGATCCACCACTCGCTGATAGACGACCAGCACATACAACGTGCGTCCTGCGAAACGCACTATGGCATGCCGATTGCATTGGAGTTGGATTGGAGAACGATGTTGGCTATGCACCTGCACTTTGCACGTCCAAAAGACCAAATGCTTTTAAAGGATAATGATCATGATGATGAAGCGATTTAGTGTTGTATTTTGCGTTTCCATTTTAGGCTTCGCGACAGGCTGCAATCCAGGCACCACAGGAGGCGAAACGACTAAAACAACGGATCCTCAAACCGGAACGACCGTCACCTCCAAGAAGCCCTTCATTGGCATGCCTTCCGGAACCTTTGAGCTCTCTACGCCAGTGATGGCATCGAGCTTGAAGCAGGGCGAATCGAAAGAATCGACTCTCACCATATCGAGAGGCGAGAACTTCTCCGGAGACGTTGCGATCAAATTTGCCGAAATTCCAATGGGAGTGTCCATCAAACCTGTTGCGCCGGAGATCAAGCATGGCGATGACAGCGTCGTATTGACTGTGTCAGCTGCAGAGGACGCGGCGCTAGGAGATTTCTCCATTCAAGTGATCGGGCATCCAGCTAAAGGCACTGACTCTACGAACAAGCTGAAAGTTTCCATCGCCAAGAAGTAGACGCGGCTCCATGATCGTGCAACTCGAATCCACATCCATGAATCTTGAATCGTCTCTGAATGGCCCGCCGCCGATACTCCAAGGAGTCAACGCGGTGGGCTCCATTCGGATACCCAGTCAACGCGACGATAGACCAAAAACTTCTTCTGCTTTATAACGCAATCGGGAATTGAGTCTCTGGCTACTAGCAGATTCGGCTAACGGAGCGCTTCAAAGAGGTTGCTTCGGTCGTCGGTCCAAAAAATGGGCTTGCCGATCGGGGCCCTTGGCTGCGTTGCCCCGAGTGCATTTTGCAACGTAACCCCCTTCTTCGACAGCAGCACCCATGTGGACGTCAGTGCGCCGAGGCTTGCGTTCGCTTCACCTGCTATCACGGTCGTCTCCAGTGAGTCTCCCATTGCCAACCCTGCAACGATCGACTGGAGATCAAAGTAGAGGTTGGAAATATGGATAGCCAACACTCCATCTTCATTCAAATGGCGAATGTAGATCGACATGGCTTCCCGTGTTAACAAATGGATAGGGATTGCATCGCCACTGAATGCATCGAGTACCAAGATGTCAAATCGCTGGTCTTCTTCGCGTTCCAGGGTTAAACGTGCGTCACCCAAAACAAGGTCGACATCTGCCTTGGTACCACTGAGAAACGTAAAGTACTCTTTTGCCATCTCGATAACGTGCGGATTGATTTCATAGAATCGGAATCGATCCCCTTCGCGGCCGTAGGTAGCTAGTGTTCCAGCCCCCAACCCGACAACACCGATATGCCGAGGTCGCGATGCGTTATGGTTTTGCATTGCGATACCGACGCCGGACGACTTGGTGTAATAGGCCGTTGGATTCTGTTGCAAGTTTTCTTGTTGGAACTGGGACCCGTGAACGATCCGCCCGTGC
>CAIXME010000129.1 GCA_903920425.1 uncultured Pirellula sp.
ACAAGTTCCGCTACCTGCAACTCGGAACTCTCACGAGTTCCGCTACGCAAAGACCGGAACTTTCACAAGTTCCGCTACGTGCAGACCGGAACTTTCACGAGTTCCGCTACGTGCAGACCGGAACTCTCACGAGTTCCGCTACGTGCAGGCTGGAGCTCTCGCGAGTTCCGATACGTTTTAACATCGTGCTGAACAGGAACAACAGGACATCCATTTGATGCGAATATTCTCCATGCTCGTAAAGTGGATCGATCCGTTTGTAGCTTACTTGCTGGGCTCGGTTATTTTGGCGACGTTGCTACCTTGCAGTGGCAGCATCGCTGTCTTTTTTGACTATCTGACCGACGCAGCGATTGTATTGTTGTTCTTCTTGCACGGCGCTAAACTCTCGCGACAAAGCATGATCAGTGGGCTGCTGCACTGGAAACTGCATATCAGTATTTTGGCCGTCACGTTTATCTTGTTCCCAATCATGGGAATGCTGCTCGCGAGCGCCCCAGGGCTTGCTCCTGCACTGCGATCAGGGCTGCTTTATGTTTGCTTGCTGCCATCCACAGTGCAATCGTCGATCGCGTTCACTTCGTTGGCAAAGGGGAACGTATCTGCAGCGGTTTGCGCCGCGACCGCTTCGAATATCCTCGGAGTGTTCCTCACCCCTGCCCTGGTTGCGATGTTGATGCAAATCGATGGGCAGCCCTCGCAGATCTCATTGGATATGGTGCAGCGCATCGCCATCCAACTGCTGTTGCCATTCGTTGTTGGACATCTGGCCAGACCGTGGATCGGCAATTGGATCGCAAACAACAAAGCATTGGTAGGTGCAACCGATCGCAGTTCGATATTGCTGGTCGTTTATACGGTGTTCAGTCAAGCGGTGATCGAGGGCTTGTGGACCAAGTACTCTTGGTTCGATCTTTCGCTACTCGTTGTCATCAGCCTTGCGATGCTGGCCGTGGCGTTTGTCGCTTGCTGGTGGATTTCTTGCAAGCTTCGTTTTCAACGCGAAGACTTCATCGCTCTTCTATTTTGCGGTTCCAAAAAGAGCATGGCAACGGGCGTCCCCATGGCCAGTGTTTTGTTTAGCCCGCACCAGGTCGGCGTGTTGATCTTGCCATTAATGGTATTCCATCAAGTGCAGTTGATCGTATGCGCGATCGCAGCGAGAAGGCTGGCTGATCGCGTCGGTGCTGAATCAAATAAAGAAACGTGAACCTGGATAGCTTTCGAGAATGCCAACTCGGTTCCCGTTTGTGCGGGACTGCATTTCAGCATGCACTCGTAGAAACGCGAGGTTGCTTAGTATCGGCCTCGAGAGACAGGTGCAGCGGCGTTGTTGGGAACTGGGAAACCAGGTTGACCTTGTGGAGCTGGATTCCCGGTCAACGATGGGTTCAACTGCGTTGCCGCAGGGCCTTTATGTTCTACCAACAGCAAAGCATCGGTTCGCTGTCCAGGAGCAGCGGGCAAGATACGATTGAGACCGAACAAATTCGGCGAATTGCCGCTGAGCAGCGTATTGTTCACTTGCTGGGTAGGGGCAGCGACCACGCCGCAGGACAAGACCAACAACTGATCCGCTGGCCAGCGAAATCGTTCATTCAGTCTCCACGAAACCAGTTGTGGCACGTCCACTTGAACCGTTTGCAGTTGTCCTGGCTGCATCGGCAAATCGATCGCAACTTTGTTGAGTCGTTCTACTTGATCGATTTCGCATTTGAGCAGCATGTCGACACTGCGACCGTCCAAGCTCATCAAAGGACTAAGTTGGATTTTGTATCCTTCTTTGATCTCGTCGGATACAGGTTGGTACGGAGGCCAGGTCGAGGTGGTGTTTTGTTGGTACTCCCGTAGGTAGTTGCGGGATCGGAGTTGTTCGAGCGATTGCGACTGGCCATTGACCAACGCGATTTCTACAGCTTGCATCTCACGCACATCGGAACGTTGGCGAAGCTGCGACATGAACAGTGCGCTGTTCTCCTTCGTCATCAACCAAGCTTGAACGCCCGGGGTTTGCGCGTTGGCGCTGCGCATCAGATTGGTCGTTCGATTCCGCCAGTTTGGATTTCCGATCGTGATCAGTCGCAGGCTATACGCTTGCGGTTCGGTAACTCCGTTGACAAACCGCTCATAAATCTGAGCAACGGTTTTTTGCATAGCAGCGTTATGGTAAACGCGCAATGTCGAGCGATCAGCGCTTAGGATTCCCATCGGTTCGTTGAACCAAACGTCTGTTCCCGTCTCACGGATGATCCAATCGATGATCGCTTGTTGTGGACGTTCTACGTTTTTCTGGTTTTGCGTATAGGTACGGATATCGTATTCGACCCAATGCTGTCCGTTTGCGGTTGGCAAATCGATACGCCCAACAGGTTTTGGAACGTTGTTTCCTCGAGCACCTGCATTCTTTGCATTTTCGCCTTCGATAAGCGCCATGCTAGGTGGCGAACTGGATAGCGAGCTTTGACCATTCCCGTTTTGCAAGTTTTGGGGAGGGGCGTTGGATGGTGGCGGGGCCGATGTTGTCGGATTGGCGGGAGGAGCGTAGTTTCCGTTGGCAATCTGCCCACCTGTGGTCGCGGCGGGTTGAGCGGGGCCGGGTTGCATTTGCCCAGGTGAAGTCGGTGCGCCGGACGTGCTTGGTAAAGCGCTCGAAGGTTGAACAGGAACTGGACCTGTGGGCAACGTCGAGGGTATTTGTGCTGCAGCGTTTAGGGCCATGATCAAGGAACATAGCACAGCAATCGCAAAGACATTACCAGCCCTGCCGGTTCGATAAGCCCTGGCCAGGACAAGAAGAATGCAGCCGACGGAAGTTGTTGATTTGGTCATGGCCGAGAAATGGTTCTTGCAGAAAAATTCTGAAATTGATTCAACCTTGGTTGTGAATAGAGAAAACAGCCCAAAATGCCAAGACCAGTTTTGATTGCTAGCAAAGAAGAGCTTGAAGCTTGAGACGTGAGGTTAACAGCCGGCTTTGCTTCGCCCGATGGGCGATGCGGTTTTGGATTTCTGATTCGGAACCCCGGTGGGGGCGGTACGTGGTAGCCATGGGTGTATGGAACAGGCTTTAGGCTTTAGGGAACAGCCGATAATTGCTTCGCCAGATGGGCGATGCGGCTTTGGCTCGGAACCCCGAATGGGGTGGTACGTGGTAGCCATGGGTGTAAACCCATGGAAAGGTTTCGGAAATGATTCTGGAACCCCGAATGGGGTGGTACGATTCCGCGCTGACGGCTGTTTTGGGACTGACGACTGAAACCTGGAACCTGAAGCCTGCCATGGCGGTCTCGTGGCGCCCCTTTAGGGCTCAGGAACGCTGCACTACGTTTTCCATGGGTTTACACCCATGGCTACCTCGTGCCGCCCCATTCGGGGCTCCGAACCCAAACCAAAGACACCAAACCAAAGACACCAAACCAAAGACACCAAACCAAAGACAACAAAACCAAAGACAACTGAAACGAGGCAGAACTGCGCCACCTATGTCCTGAACCTAAAGCGCCACCCATGTCCTGATTGTTCCCTTGTTCCTTGTTCCCCTCTAGCCTCAAGCCTCACCCCTCAAGCCTGCTACCACCTCATCCGCCCTTGGCGATTTCGATTAGAATAGGGGATGCGTGCAACGGGATTCTCTTGCACG
>CAIXME010000130.1 GCA_903920425.1 uncultured Pirellula sp.
CCTGCTTTAAGTGTTCCCGCATTTACAGCTGTTTGTCCTGTATAGGTATTGGAACCTGAAAGAGTCCATGTTCCTGCATTTTCTTTTGTGAGTGTTCCCGTTCCTGTTCCAACGATACTGGCAAGCGTAAGGGGAGTTGAGTTAGACTGGACAAGTATTCTAGAGGACATGGAGCCTAGTGGACATGGAGTCCACACCAAAGGCGAAGGATTCATCATAACCGAAGGATCACAACAACGCGTTTGCCTCGCAGACTCCTCTGGTATTGCCGATCCATCATCCTTGCCTCGGGGGCCCCCGTCGCCACGCATAAGTCAATGAGAATTTCGATGAAGATAGCGAAGATACGAATGTTCCAAACCGATTGTCTGCGACCTTGCCTTTCCCCTTTTCATCGATTGCGGTTACGTGCAATCGTTGTGGTTGCCATCGCGATCGCCGTTTTGCCGTATGCTCGATTGCTGGGCCAGACAGATGCCTCTCGCGACCTAGAGGGTGCAAAGTCGCAAGCGCGGGGAATCGCATTGGCCTTTAGCGCAGCGTCGTCCAAGATGATGCCCAGTGTGGTCACGGTGCTTGCCAAGAGAAAAGATGTTGATGAGACACTGGACGACCTCGATCTATTGAATGAGGATTCCGCGTCCGATTTCAATATCGGTTCGGGTGTCATCATTTCGGAAAACGGGTTGTGCGTAACGAACAATCATGTGATCCAGGGTGCCAAGTCGATTCGAGTGCGACTGGCCGACGGTCGAGCGTTCATGGGGGCTGATGTCCGAACGGATCCGTCGAGTGATCTGGCCGTTTTTAAAATTGTCAGCGAAGAACCGCTGCCAGCGGCGACGCAAGGCGACTCCGATGGGCTGAACATTGGCGATTGGGTTTTGGCGATTGGCAGTCCGTTTGCGCTGGATCAAACGGTGAGTGTTGGAATTATCAGCAGCAAGGGCAGGACGATGCGACGCATGCTCGAGGGGCAGTTGCTTCAGACTGACGCCACCATCAACCCGGGCAATTCAGGCGGCGCACTGCTGGACATCAATGGTGATCTCGTTGGTATCAACACGTTGATTTCTACGACGAGCGGACAGTTTCAGGGTGTTGGGTTTGCAATACCCATGCGGCGCGTTCAATGGATCACGAAAGAGTTAACCGAGAATGGCAAAGTGCGCCGTGCACGACTCGGCTTGGTGACGAATAAGATCCCGCAGGACTTAGCGAGAGAGCTAAAGATCACCGTTCGCAGTGGTGTATACGTCAGTCGCGTTTCGGCGGATATGCCTGCCGAGAAGTGCGGCATTCAAATCGGAGACATCATTATGGCAATTGGAGATCAAAAGGTTCAGACACCAGATGATTTCAGAACGATGATTGAGCAATTGCCAGCCGACCGTTCGTATCCGATCCAAATCCTGCGAGATGGGGCAACCATGACATTGGAGATACAGCCTGTCGTGCAAAAAGAGTAACTCGATCGCTTGGCTGATATACAAAGCAACCAACGTATGTTGCTTGTGTAGATCAGCGGTGGTCTGCTTTTTTTGCGTTGACTAAACGAGGGCCGGTTCAAGAGTCTGGGAGCCTACCGTAATTCGCTCGATCAACTCACGTTTGCCCGATTCGGCGGATGGGTTGTCCAGTTGGCATGTGCCTGCTGCTTCGTGACCACCGCCTCCGTATTGGAGCATCAGGTCCCCGACGTCCAGTGGGCAGGTTCGATTGAAGATGGACTTGCCTACGGTGTATACCGTATTTCTCTTTTCTACTCCCCACATGACGTGCATCGAAATGTTGCATTGCGGGAAAAGAGCGTATACGACAAAACGATTGCCCGCGTAGATGGTTTCTTCGTCGCGTAGATCGAGGACGACGAGGTTGTCGTAGACGCGACCAACACGCAATAGTTGCTCTCTAAATTTTTCATGCTGAGCGAAGAACAGTTCGATGCGCTCTTGCACGTCTGGCAGTTGCAAGATTTCGTCGATGGACATGTCTTTGCAGCAATCGATCAGGGCCATCATCAATTGGTAGTTCGAAACGCGAAAGTTTCGAAACCTTCCAAGCCCGGTTCTGGCGTCCATTAAGAACGAGAGAAGGTCCCAGCCCCTTGGGTGTAGGACTTCGTCCGCATTGAAACCCGCGGAGTCTGCCTTGTCGACCGCTTCCATCATGTCGTCCCCAATGTCTGGGAATCGCTCGCGTCCACCAAAGTAGTTGTACACAACGCGTGCAGCAGACTTGGCGCCAGGTTCGAGGACGTAGCCAGGTGTTGAAGCTTTGTCTGAGTTTCGAATTTCTTCGCTAGAATGGTGGTCAAAGCACAAGGCACAGCCGGGCACATACGGCAGGTTTGTCAGGATGTCGCGATCGGTGACCGCAATCTTTCCGTCTTGGACGTCCTTGGGGTGTACAAATTTGATATCACCCAGGACCCCCATTTCTTTGAGCAGAACTGCACAGATCAAACCGTCCATATCGCTTCGAGTGAGGAGTCGATATTTTCCGCTAATTGTTTTCATCGTGTGCGCGTTCTGTGTGTGCTGATTGAGTAGTTCTGGCAATTTGTGCCGGATGAGCAAAGAACAGTAGCACACGCATTTTCGCCAACACGGACTATCAGTCGACAAACGGGGGGATTTGCAGAGTGCGCAATCGGGAGAGACATCGAGGGTCCGAAAATCGCTACAACTAAACCTGTTTGACAGCGCCCTGAGTCGACGGCGGGTATGCATTGCGATAGGGTTGCTTCATGGTCGCAAAAGGGCGGCACAGACACCCTTCGAACGTGATATGTGGGATGCGTTTCGTAATGACCACACCCTGCAAATTTCTTGGATTCTTCGCATTGACCACATTTCGTGTGCCGGTTTCACGTAGGAAGAGCTTGCGGATTGCCGAACTTGGGAAAAATGTGACGAAATTTCTGGCTGCCGCTTCCCTAACAGAGTGGCGAAGCTAAACTCGGTGCTTAAGACAGCGGACAGGGATGAATGAGTTATCCTTCGCGTGCCATTTCTCAATTTTGACACGCACCGGTTCTAACATTGATAGACAACGTGAATTACTAACCGTCACATCTTGTTTGTGATGGACAGCGTAATAGTGACAGACTGTTTGGCCTTGTGGCCGCTATTTTTTTCCTCGAGGAGACTACGATGAAGTTTCGCCCAGGTTTTGCCCTTGGGCTGGCTGCCATGTTATTTGGGGCCAGTAATGTTGTTGCCGATTGCGGTTGCGGAAGTGGTACAACCACTGTTGCAGCTACCGGTTGTGGTACTGTCAGCGCTGCTGACGCAGGTTGTGGAACTCAGATCAGCTACGTCGAAAAGACGATCATGGTCCCAACCCAAGTTACCGAAAAGCGAACGGTCACCAAGACCCTTTCGAAGACCGAAGCTCGCACACGTACTTACACAGTAACGAAGCAAGTTCCACGCACTGAAACCAAGACCAGCACCACCACTGTCATGGTTCCAAAGCAAGAAACCAAGCAAGTTAGCTACACAGTTAACGTGCCAGTTTCGAAGCAAGTTGAAGAAACCTACCAAGTCAACGTTGCTAAGACCGTAACGGAAGAAGTTCCTTACACGGTTAACGAAACTGTCTACACAGACAAGGAAGAAAAGTACACTGTACAAGTTCCTTCGACAGTTGTTGAACAACAAACCTACCAAGTAGCTGTTTGCAAGACTGTTCCAGAAGTTCAGAACTACACAGTTCAAGTTCCTTCGACTGTCAACGAAACAGTTGATTACACAGTTACGGTTCCATCGTACGTCGATGTTGTCGAAACCTACAACGTCACTGTGCCTGTAACAACACAAGAACAAGTTCCTTACACGGTTCAAGTTCCTGTTTACACAGAAGAACAAGTTCCTTACACAGTTCAAGTTCCTGTTTACACAGACGAAGTTCAGTCCTACACAGTCAAGGTTCCTTACACCGAGCAACGTACTGGCACACGTCAAGTTTGCCGTTCGTTCCCTGTAACGACCACCAAGACTTGCACCAAGGACATGGGATCGTACCAAGTTGTAACCGAAGAAGTTCCTGTTGCTGGTTGCGGCGTTGCTGCTCCATCGGCTGGTTGCGGTTGTGCAGCTCCAGCTCCAAGCTGCGGTTGCGGAACACCAGCTCCTGCAGCTGACGGATGCGGTTGTGCAGCTCCTGCACCTGCAACTCGCACTGTATGCAAGAAGGTTTGGGTTCCAAACGTTGTAACAACAGAAGTTCCTGTTACAACCATGCAACGTCAAATGGTTGACGAGCCTTACACCTACACCGTTTCGCTATGCCGCGACGAAGTTCGTCAACGCACAGTTAAGAAGGTTAGCTACACCACCGAAACTCGCACACGCGCAGTTAAGAAGTGCAGCATGACCACCGAAACACGCACGAAGACTGTTAACAAGGTTTCGTACACAACCGAGCAACGTCAACGCACCGTCAAGAAGTGCGAAATGAAGACCGAAACTCGTCAACGTACTGTTGCTAAGACTGTTTACACGACAGAAACTCGCCAACGTACTGTTAACAAGCAAGTTACCGAAATGGAAACTCGCACACGCAACGTAAGCAAGACTGTTTGCAACACAGAAGAGCGCGTTCGCACTGTTAAGGTTCCATCGGTTGTTCAAAAGCAATTGACCCGTACTGTAAGCAAGGTTGTTTGCACACCTGAAACACGTACACGTACCAAGACTGTCACGGAAATGGTTCCAGAAACCAAGACCAAGGACGTTGTTACATGCACAATGGTTCCAGAACAACGCACCAACACCTACAACGTCACCGTTTACGATTCGGTCAACGAAGAAAAGACTGAAACCTACAACGTTTGCGTTCCTTACACAGTTCAAGAAGAAGTTGACGTCACCGTTTGCAAGATGGTCCCACAAGTTGTGACCGTTCCTGTTGCGGTTGCAGCTCCAGTTTCCGCTTGCGGCGCTCCAGCAGCTTCGGCTGGCTGTGGTTGTGCAGCGGCTGCTCCAGCACCAGCTCCAGCTTGCGGTTGCGGTAACTAATTTGAACGCCAACTGACTCTGTCGGTTGGCCAGTACCGAATTCGGTTTGCTCCGCGATCAAAATCGCCCGCGAACTAGAGTTTCTGGGAAAATCTCAAACGGCCCGTTCAAGGATACCTTGAACGGGCCGTTTTTCTTTTGGCATGTCAGGCTACAATGGGGGACCCCTTTTTGATCATTTCCTCTATCAATGCCTATCTGCTATGCCAACCTCAACGAGACTGACCGACCCATTCGGCGCCCGCGATACCTTTCGTGCTCCTCAAGGATTGTTAGGCATCTATCGACTTAGTAAGCTTGAAAAGGATGGTATTGCTCCCATCTCTAAGCTTCCCTTTTCCATTCGCGTCTTGTTAGAAGCGGTGCTTCGCAATTGCGATGGCTATCAAGTCACCGAGGCAGATGTTCGCAATCTCGCCAATTGGAATGCCGCGAAACCGGCTGAATTAGAAGTACCGTTCAAGCCCGCTCGTGTGGTCCTACAAGATTTCACAGGCGTGCCTGCTGTAGTTGACCTCGCTGCCATGCGTGATGCCATGAAGACGCTTGGTGGGGATCCAAAGAAAATCAATCCGCTTATTCCTGTCGATTTGGTGATTGACCACTCGGTGCAAGTCGATTTTTATGGCGCGTCAGACTCATTGTCCAAGAACGTGGGGATCGAGTTCGAACGCAATAAAGAGCGTTATGAGTTTCTGCGTTGGGGGCAACAAGCCTTCGATAATTTCCGAGTTGTTCCGCCAAACACCGGTATCGTCCATCAAGTCAACCTTGAGTTCTTGGCGAAAGCTGTATTCTTGGGCAAGGATCACGCGGGCGCAGTGGCCTTTCCAGACACACTGGTAGGTACGGATTCGCATACAACCATGATCAATGGTCTCGGTGTGCTGGGTTGGGGAGTTGGTGGTATCGAAGCCGAAGCGACTATGCTTGGGCAGCCTCTCTACATGCTGATGCCTGAAGTCGTAGGTATGAAACTGGTTGGCAAGCTTGCTCCTGGTGCCACGGCAACCGATCTCGTGCTGAGGATCACCGAGATCCTGCGTAAAGAAGGAGTGGTGAACAAGTTCGTTGAATTCTTTGGCGATGGCGTCTCGTGCATGTCGCTTGCCGATCGTGCAACCATCGCGAACATGGCTCCCGAATACGGTGCAACGATGGGGTTCTTCCCCGTTGATAATGAGACCCTCGTTTACATGAGACGGACTGGTCGCACTGAGGATGAGATTCAGCTCGTTGAGAGCTATTGCAAGGAGCAAGGGTTGTTCCGATTGGATGGCGCGGCCGACTTGAATTACACCAAGGTACTGAGCTTGGATTTGGGAACGGTAGAGCCATCGCTGGCTGGCCCCAAGCGTCCGCAGGATCGCGTTTCGCTCAAGACCGTGAAGACGACTTTTGCAAAAGCATTATCGGCTCCTATTGCGGAGCGAGGCTTTGGACTCTCCGCTGAACAATTGAAATCGACCGCGAACGTGGTTGAGGATGGTGCATCTACCGAAATCACTCACGGAAGCGTGGTTATCGCTTCGATCACCTCTTGCACCAACACGAGCAATCCTTCCGTGATGCTTGGTGCTGGCTTGTTAGCAAAGAAAGCGGTCGCTCGAGGGCTAACTGTTAAGTCGTTTGTCAAAACCAGTTTGGCCCCTGGTTCGCGTGTTGTAACCGATTACTTGACCAAAGCGGATGTACTCGAGTCGCTTGAAAAACTAGGTTTCTACGTGGTGGGTTATGGATGCACGACATGTATTGGAAACAGTGGTCCATTGCCTGAATCGGTTTCCAATGCGATCAATGCTGGAAACTTGGTCGCGGCCGCAGTGTTGAGCGGTAACCGCAACTTTGAGGGGCGCGTCAATCCGCATACGCGTGCGAATTACTTGGCTAGCCCTGCCTTGGTGGTAGCGTACGCAATCGCCGGTACGGTCGATATCGATTTTGATAAAGAGCCGATCGGCCACGATGGCGATGGAAAACCTGTTTTCTTCAAGGAGATTTGGCCAACCCAAGAAGAGATTTTGGCTGCTATTGAGGAAAGCGTTCAGCCTGGAATGTTCATCAAGCAATATTCCAGTGCCTTCACCGACAATGAAACGTGGAACGCAATTCCGATCACTCCGGGCGAGCTCTACAAATGGGATCAAAAGAGCACCTATATCCAACGCCCGCCGTTCCTCGAGGGGATCACACAAGCCGAATGCTCTATCGTTTCTATTCACGGTGCACGCGTGCTAGCGATGCTTGGCGATTCGGTAACGACAGACCATATCTCGCCTGCCGGCTCTATTACCAAGGATGGGCCAGCAGGTCGGTTTTTGGTTGAGAACGGGGTTCAGCCTCGCGACTTCAACAGCTACGGTGCGCGTCGTGGAAATGACAGAGTGATGGTGCGTGGCACATTTGCGAACATTCGAATTCGCAATGGGCTAACCCCAGGCATCGAAGGTGGCGTGACAAAGTACATTCCAACCGGCGAGCAAATGAGTATCTACGATGCCTCGGTAAAATACCTTGCCACCAAGACACCGTTGATCATCTTGGCTGGTGCAGAGTACGGAACAGGATCTTCTCGCGACTGGGCAGCCAAGGGAACCTTGCAACTAGGTATTCGGGCCGTGATCGCGGTTTCTTACGAACGCATTCACCGTAGCAATTTGGTGGGAATGGGAGTGTTGCCACTCCAGTTCCTCGAGGGGCAAACCGCTCAAAGCCTTGGCCTAACAGGGGATGAGTCTTTCGATATTCCCTCGCTCAGCGACTCGCTTCTACCACGAAGCAAGATCGAGGTAGTCGCAACCAATGCTCAAGGCACAAGAATCGTTTTTGAAGCCCTGGTTCGGATCGATACCCCAGTCGAAATCGACTATTATCGAAACGGCGGTATCCTACCAACAGTGCTTCGAAAGCTAGCAGAAGGCTAAGAATAACAATGGCACGACCTAGGCGATCGCATATTACGCCAGCTAAAGTCGCGATCGCCTTGGCGGTGTTGACGACCATTTTCGCAATGATTGCATCCGCGTTGAATGCAATCAGCGATGGTGATCCGTTCGAAGTGGGGCTGCATCAGTTCGCCATGATCTTGATGCTCGCTGCGTATTCGTTCTTGATCCTAGTCATCATGTCGTCGCGGAAGAAAAAAATCGCTTCATTGCAAGTGATGGATGAGAACGAGCTGCTGTCCATCGCTCCTTGCGTCCGCAGTGAAGTTGTTGTTCTAGATCAATCTAGTATCGATGCAGGTACGAAAGGACCACTCAGCAAGATTCCCTATGCCTCGCGTTTTGCGATGCGAGTTGCAGTGGCTAGGTCGCTCAAAGTCGATGAATCCTCTATCGAAGCGCTCCTTCTGTTTCCCAATCTCGCGATCTTGGATCTTCAAGACGCTACGGTGGATCGAGGTTTTTGGGATGCTCTGGAGGACCTAAGCTCGTTAGATCATGTTCTTGCTAACGGAGCTATCGATATCGCGCTGCTCAAAAAGATCTCGATTTCGATTCCGGAAGTTAAGTTTTGGCTTGAGCCCAAAAAGCTGGCGATAGGATCTTTGGTGGGCACAAAACCACCGCCGCTTGCTGCGATAGAATCCAACTAGACACGATGGCGTTGCAGCCGACAATAGTATTGTCTCGCTATGGAAAACCTAATTGTGCGATGACCACCTCTCATTCGTGCGTACCCGCATGCATTCATTGATTGTTCGCGACTATGAAAAAACTGATTGTTCTCGTTGCTATTCTTTTGATCACGATTGCGTCCATCTTCGTTTACTTTCGGAAGCCTAATCGGCAAACGATGGATTCCGCTTCTGTCGAACAAGCAGTTCGGGCAGCAGCCATTTTGGAAAATAATCAATTCGATGAAGCGATTCAGCTTTATCAGAAGCTAATCCAAAACAATCCAAGCAATTCCATTGCCAAGAAGAATCTAGCCGTCGCCTTGATTGGCAAGCTGAAAGAGCAGATCGAATTCCTTTCGGATTACAAGAAAGATCCCAATGAAATTCGAAAAGGTTTGCCGGAGATTATTGATGCTGCACGAGCGCAAATCGATGAGGCTATGGAGGTACGTAAAGACGACTCGGCATGTTATCAGCTCGATGTCGAATTAGATGTCGCGAGAATTTCGTTGTTGGATGTGCTCATCGCAGATGAGGACCAAATCGAGTTGGCGGAGAAGTTAAAGCGGTACGTGGCAAAATTCCCGACAGATGCTTTTATTGTGACGCGCCTCTTCAATCAAGTAGATTCGATTAGAAACACAGCACCACAATATCTTGACGATGTAACAGAGCCCCTCATTACTGCGTGCAAGGCCCATCCTAGGAATCTGTTTTTACTTAAGACGCTCTTAGCGCATCTGGCAACGAGAAAGGATGCAAGGGCTTTTGATTTCGTTGACGTCTTTGTGGACCTCATGAAACCCTTTCGGTGGCAATTTACGTCTGCGAATGCGAGAACCGGTTTCGAAGAGCTTGTGTCCATAAGGGAAACTCTAAAAAGGGATCCGGATGCAGCTTATTCGCTACTGCAAAGTTGGACAAACGAAGCCAATGCGACGACGGGGTCCAAGGCGGATTTGCGTTTGTGTCAACCAAACGTATTGGCCCTCATCGACATGAGTGATGTCGAAGAAGCATTGGCGAACATTCCTCGTCCGGCTAGCACCAGCGATCCTGTGTTCGAATGGAATAAGTCGCAAACCGCAGCCACCGGTGTGATCGCATTTGACTGGAATGTAGATACCATTCAAGAGGTGGTGACATGGCAGGGGAGCACATTAACGTTGTCGTCACTGGATGCGAAAGATCCATCTCAATATACGAAGTTGGCTACTCTGGAACTCGAGAATGCGATTCGAGGTGTCGTGCCTGTGGATCTGTTCGAGGTCAAGTCGGGGACTCGTTCTAAGCCCGTTGAGGTTGTCTCTGCAGATGCGTCGAAGATGTCACCGGAAGCGATTGCGGCGGCGCTCAAGGCCCGAACACGTCATGATACGCTTCGAGATCTCGTGGTTTTTGGAGATCAAGGTATTAACGTTGTCAAGTTTGCGACTCCGCCAACTCCCAGCAGCCCACCCGATTGGTCGTTAGTGAGCAGTGATATAGGTCTTGCCGATCTGAAAGATGTGCAAGCGGTGTTGCCGATCGATTGGGATGCTGACAGCGATATCGATCTTGTGATCATCGCTAAGGGCAATAAGCTTTTGCTACGACAGAACAAAGGAAACCGTACTTTTCAGGATGTAGATGCCGAAAGCCTGCTACCAAGCGATGATGTTCGCGTGTTGTGTGGTGTCGTTGTGGATTTTGACCGCGACGTCGATCTGGATGTGGTTTGCTCCTGCGCAGGTAAAGTCGGTGTTCTTGAGAACATTTTGCATGGGCAATTTCGATTTCGCGAGTTGGAAGGGAAATGGCAGTCACTGGCGAACGCTACATCGATTGCAACCGGAGAGGTGGATTCCAATCACTCTTGGGATTATGTCGCCCAGACAGCAAGTGGTACGGTACTGTTGACTACCTCCACGGTTCCGTCCCAATCGGTTACTCCGAAATTGGTCAAGTCATTTCCTGGCAAGGAGGGCTGGGTCGTTCTTCAGGATTGGAATAACGATGGGTTGATTGACGCAATGTCTGCTTCCAAGGAAGAGGGCGTTTCCACGTTGGTCAACAGCGAAGGTAGCCTCGCCAACAAAGCTAAGTTGTCGGGTGCCGATTTCGCGTCATGCAAACCTGCGACGATGGATTTCAATCAAGATGGACTCGTCGATTTCCTAACCATCGTTGAGGGAAGCGTGGCTGTTGGCATCAACAGTACCAAGCCAAAGGGCAACTATGCTGAAATCCGAGTGAGCGGCGTATCGGATGAAGGAGGAGGGGGACGCATCAATCATTTCTGCGTTGGAAGTCTGGTTGAGATTTTTAGTCCGGCTGGTTACCAGGCCAGGATCATCGAGGACGATGCGGTACATTTCGGTTTGCGAGATAGTAGCCCTTACAACTTGCGAGTCGTGTTTCCAAATGGCTTGACTCAAAATGCGGTGAATCCACCCATGAATCAACTGGTGGAAGAAATCCAAATACCCAAGGGTTCATGCCCGTTCCTGTATGGTTGGGATGGAGAGAAATGGGCACTGGTTACCGATCTGCTTTGGAATGCTCCATTAGGTTTGCAGTACGCCAAGGGCAAGCCCATACAGGATCGACGATGGGAGTATTTGCTTTTGGATGGAAGCTCGGTGCAGGCTAAGAACGGTTCCTATGAGTTGCGAGTCACAGAAGAGCTCTGGGAGACAGCATACTTTGATCAGATTCAGCTGAGCTACGTCGATCACCCTGCTGGTGTGGAGGTTCATTCCAACGAAAAAGTTGGTCCTCCCGATATCGCTAAGCCAGGGGTTTGGGTCGCAAACCATCCTGTTCCGTTGCGTCGGGCGCATGACAAGTATGATCGGGATTGGACCATGGCACTGCAGAATCGGGATCGCAATTTTGCGGAACCGTTTGCCAAGCGAATCTGTCAGGGGCTTGTGGAGGAGCATTGGACCGAACTGGATTTCGGCCCACTCGATCTCTCTAAACCGATCCAGTTATACCTCACTGGCTGGATTTACCCGACTGACACCTCCATCAATATAGGGATCGATCAAAACCCAGAGATAGACGGTCCGGTGCCTCCGTCGCTGTGGACGGTCGGCCAAGATGGAAACTTTAGAAATGCAATCCCATTTACGGGATTCCCGGGGGGCAAGCCCAAGACAATCGTCATTCCTCTCGACTCGGTGTTCGCAACCGACGATCATCGGATACGAATTCAACATACCAGTGAGATTTATTGGGACCAGGCGTTTGTGGCGTATGGAGAGTTTCAGCCACTGGAGTCGGCAGTAACCATGTTGCCACTTCAGTCGGCGGAATTACGCTATCGTGGCTTTAGCAAGGAGCGATTGGGACAACGACGCGATCCGCATTGGTATGACTATAATCAAGTCAGCCAAGAGCCCAATTGGCCACCCATGCTTGGTCGTTTTACACGTTACGGCGATGTGTTGGGGATCCTCGAGCGAGATGATGATCATCTTGTGGTAATGGGGGCGGGTGACGAAGTCTTGCTCCGTTTCGCTGCGCCGGAAACACCAGTAAAGCCAGGTTGGGTTCGCGATCTGGTAATGCACAATGTGGGATGGGATAAAGACGCAGATTTGAATACTCTCGAGGGACAGAGCAGCCTGCCGCTTCCGTTCTCGAGGATGGAAAGTTATCCTCCTCCGACATCCCAAAAGTCTGAAGTTGATCGGGTTGATCGACTACACGCCGATACGCTGACGCGAGAACAGCAAATTCTGCGATTTTGGCGAGGCAACACAAACACGTCTGTGAACTAGAACGGAACCAAGATGCCCTTGTCGCAAGATGAAACAAAGAAAAACGACCAACAGGCATTGGCGGTGAACCGGACGGAACTAGCGATAGAGCGTACTCAATTAGCCTGGGTTCGCACTGCGTTTGCCATTATCTCGGCGGGGTTGGCGATCGACCAAGGGGCTCAAGTGCTGCACGACGCTAGACTGCTCGAAGGTCGGGCGTGGATCTTTCGAGGCCATGTCGTTGGGATCGCATTGTCTGCAATGGCGTCCGCATTGCTTTTATGGGCGACTCTTGTATTCACCCAACGCATCCAAAGCCTAGATAGCCAGGCAACACGATGGGTCAATCCCGTCTCGGTCCTATCGATTTTGGTTTCGATTTTGGGGGCATTGGTGGCGTTGGGGTTGTGGATTTGGGGTTGAAAAGTGACGTCTTGAATCGGAATGCACGGTATTCGATTCGGAACATTCGGCCGCTACGTGGTTGAGGGTGACCATCATAAATTACCTCGCTAGAATACCCGAACGTTTTCAGGCGAGATGATTTGCAAGGAATCCAATGACGTTATCCCAAAACAGTATCCATCAGGGTGATTGTGTACAGTTGCTGAGCAAAGTAGCTGTCGAGTCTGTCGATTTGGTCTTTGCTGATCCTCCGTTCAATATCGGCTACGAATACGACGAATACGACGATTCGAGAAGTGCTGGTGACTACTTGGATTGGTGTCGACAATGGATGGCCGGTGTTCATCGCGTGCTCAAACCGAACGGTACGTTTTGGCTTGCGATTGGAGATGAGTATGCCGCCGAGCTAAAAATCGAATCGCAAAAATTGGGATTTCACTGCCGAAGTTGGGTGATTTGGTATTACACATTCGGTGTTAATTGTGTCAACGGTTTCAGTAGATCGCACACCCACTTGTTTCACTTTGTCAAAAACAAGGATGACTTTGTATTCAATCGGTTCAATCCCCAAATTCGCGTTCAGAGCGCGCGGCAATTGGTGTATGCGGACAATCGTGCAAATCCCAATGGACGCTTGCCAGATAACACTTGGATAACACGCCCTCAAGATGCTCCGTTGAGTTTCAGTCCAAGCCACGATACATGGTACTTTGCTCGTGTTGCCGGAACGTTCAAAGAACGAGAGGGCTTTCATGGATGCCAAATGCCGGAGCAGTTGCTCGCTCGCATCATTCGAGCTTCGAGCCAACCACAAGACGTGGTTTTGGATCCCTTTGGTGGCAGCGGTACCACGTTGTGTGTTGCCAAGAAGTTGGGGCGCCAATGGATGGGGTTTGAGCTGTCAGCGGAGTACTCTCTGTATATCAACGAGCGATTGGATCGAACCCAGGTGGGTGACCCAATCGATGGAGCCGAGGATCCTATTGAGAGTGCCCCCAGCACCGCAAAGGGAAAGCAACGCAAGAGTGGATTCAATAAAGAAACTGAGCAAGCTGTTATCGAATCCTAC
>CAIXME010000131.1 GCA_903920425.1 uncultured Pirellula sp.
CAGAGCAGATGCCCCTTTTGCCTAGAAAACCTGCTCGCGGCAGAGGATGTTCGGCCCCATCGAATGGAGTGACGACATCGAGTCTGAGTTCATTGACTCCCAGCTTATTCACCGGAATCAAACCCGATGGACCGAGTCTGGGTGCCTCTTCACGAAACCATTGCAAGGAACGACAAATGCAAATCATGAAAGGAGTCAACACACTTGCACGTCACTAGCTGAAATGAAAGAACACCGCTATGCAGGGAATCGAAATGCAAACGCACATGCAGCCTAGAAAGAGCTTAAAATCCTGCGAAGCGAGTTAGCATAGGTTTGGAGCCTTTACTATGCAAAGCGAACATGTCACGGCCTCATGGTTGCTCACACTTAGCAAACTACATCTCAGCTTGAGGATCGACTTAGTTCACTTTGAGAGTCACTTTCGCTACAAAATATCGGTGATTGAACGTGTCTTCTAAAGTAAAGGAGTCGCACAAATGGGAATATTAGTCGGTATCGCAATCATGACCTGCCTGGCACTGGTCTATTGGTGGGCAACCGCTTTTGAAAAGAAGCGTCGCGAAAAGTTGCTTGCGTTGGCGAGGTCACTGGACCTCGAGATTTCATGGGAATTGAATTCTCAGGACAACGAACGATTCAAGCGTTTCGCGATTTCCAAAAAAGGACGCGTGCAGCACGTCAACATGGTACTCTGCGCCGATACGGGCGAAACTCGCATGGTTATCTTTGACTATGAATATGTAACTGGACATGGAAAGCATCGTATCACTCGCGACTTCAGTATGGTTTTATGCGTGAACGCCCGCTTCAACGCACCGAAGTTGTCATTGGAACCGGAATCGTGGTCGTCCAAAATTGCAGCCATGATAGGAGCTCGAGACATCGACTTCAGCGAGGACCTAGAATTTTCTTCTGCATTTCATCTATCAGGAACGGATGAAGCTGCCGTTCGTAGTTACATGAACGAATCTCGTCGCAAATCATTGATGGAACAGCCTCCGGTGCGACTGGAAATCGAAGGAGACACACTTCTCGTCGTACAACCTCATTTCAAACTCAGCGAAGAAACGGTCCGCAGCTACATGTCGCGGGCCTTGACGCTGACGAACATCATGATCGACGGAGCAAACTGATTGAATGCGGGGAAACTCCCAATGCGCAATTCCCATCCGAAACGTGCCCCCCGGGGAATAGCATTCGTTAATTCGCTGATACAACCTCGATATGAGCGAAGCGGATGAAATCCAAAGTTTTCTTGCGAGAGTTTGAGCTGCCCCCCCGTCAACCACAGAAGAACTCCTACGTCTCTATAAAACCTGTCGTACGTGGAGCGTTTCGAATGCATCTCGTTGATTGCAGTTTTTCGAGCTATTCCATTCCATTATTCACCATTGCGCAGTTCCATTTCAGTCTGTTGGACATGCGAGGCTCCATGCTCCGCGATGGCTGATTTTATGTACGACAATTGCAAACGTGCGAACTCGCATCCGCTAGCGATAGCGAGTGCTTGAGCGTTGCAGGTGTTGCTATCTGGTCTCAAATCGGGTTCGAGCCATTCGCGTCTAGCTGCAACAGAAAAAAGTCGCTCTCGTGAGTAAAACGATAAAGGCCAATCCTTGTGTGCGAGCGGGGACCGCAACAAAATAGCGAGTGAACTCGGCAATGACTCGTTGGGGTTAGCAATGATGTGTGCAGCGATGCCGTGAAGAAAAAGTCGAGTCAATGTTTCATGATACCCGCTGTTGTCCGTATTAGCTGTCCCGACTGCTTCGTTGAACCCCCGGATGCGTTGCCGAACGATGGAGAGCGCTTCGTCTGGGGAGCAACAAGTCAAGTACCAAAGACCAACGAGAAGATGTGCGTTGTGTGTCCAGCGTGACTTGTCCATATTCCGCGCTTCGAAATCGCGAATAAATGCTTCAATTTCTTGAGCGTTTGTGAACATAAACACGAAGTTGATTCTGAAAAATTACCCCATACATTCGCGGTGGTAACCATGCCGCCCATAAAGGACGGCACGGTTAAGAAATGGACACCGACACTTCGAAAGTTCTATCGACCACCCATGGTGGATTCGATCTTCTTTTGGATACCTTCCAAGTTAAACGATCCTGGCTTTTGGCTAGGCGGATAGTCTTTCATGGTCATGAGGAACTGCCCGGCAACGCGCTGCATGGGAGCAAGGATGTATACGCGTTCGAGAAACCAGTCGTTGTACGTATTCGAATTGTGTTGCGCCTTTTCGAATGGATCACGACGAAGATTGAACAACAACGGCACCCGTAGCTCGGTAAAGGGCTCTCGCCAAACTTCGAAAGCCTCGCCTCGATTCTCGAGGAAAACGGCTTTCCAGTCTTCATAGCGCATGGCGACAATCTGGCCATCGTCATTGACATAGATAAAGTGCGTGCGCGGCGACACTTCGGTTTTTCCACTGATATAGTCCAGCTGATTCGCGCCGTCCAAATAATTCTTGTAGGTCCGGCCGTTTAGCTCAACACCTTTCTTTAACTGCTCTACGATGTCTGGGTTACCAGCCGCAGCCGCGAACGTCGGCAGCCAGTCTTCGTGTGAGACAATACCGTTGCGAACTTCTCCTGCTGGGAATTTGCCTGGCCACCTGACGAAGCACGGAACACGATAAGCACCTTCCCAGTTCGAGTTCTTTTCGCTGCGAAATGGTGTGGTTCCAGCATCCGGCCAAGTATTGTAGTGCGGGCCGTTATCAGTCGAGTACTGAACGATGGTATTATTTGCGATACCGAGATCATCTAACAGCTTTAACAATTCGCCAACATGCAGATCGTGTTCGATCATGCCATCGGTATATTCGTCATTGCCTTTGTGGCGATTGTCTTTCTTGACGTGCGTGCGAAAGTGCATGCGGGTTCCGTTCCACCAGCAGAAAAACGGCTTTCCTTCTTTGCTCGACCGTGTGATGAATTCCTTTGCTGCAGCGAGGCTTTCCTCGTCGATGGTCTCCATCCGCTTCTTTGTCAACGGGCCAGTGTCCTTGATCGTTTGCCCACCCTTGCCGTCGGCTTTGCAGAGAAGCACACCGCGGGGACCAAATACCTCCTTAAACGTTTTGCCGCCTGGCAATACTTTGTCGCCGGGGTAATCCTCATTCTCTGGTTCTTCCTCGGCGTTGAGGTGATATAGGTTGCCTAAGAATTCATCAAAGCCGTGCATCGTAGGCAGATGCTCGTCACGATCCCCTTGGTGGTTCTTGCCAAACTGCCCAGTGGCATAACCGCGGCTCTTCATTACGGTAGCCATGGTAACGTCGGTCTTCTGCCAACCTTCAGGTGCGCTTGGGATACCGACCTTTGTCATGCCGGTCCGCACGGGGCAAGAGCCATTGATAAATGCAGCTCGACCGGCAGTGCAACTTTGTTGCCCATAATAGTCTGTAAAAAACACACCCTCTTTCGCAATGCGATCGATGTTCGGTGTCTTGTATCCCATCATTCCACGGTTGTAGAAACTGATGTTCTCGGTGCCAATATCGTCACCCCAGATGACCAGCACATTCGGCTTGGTTTGCCCATAAGCGGGCAAATTCACGCTTAGGCACAACATGGCCCAAAGCACTAATCTCATTGTCGTCTTCATGATGCATGAATCCTATTTGAAACAAAAACTGATAAACAAGGTATCGAACAATTTCGACGAGAAAATTGCCACTCCTAGCGACCGAACCTTTGATACGTTTCGCTACGCTAATATGTCCAGAAGTACATGTAATACCCCTTGCCCAATCCATTGAACATTCAAGATGAGCCATTTGCAATTCGCGACCAATTCAACCCATCGCTCCAGTCCACCAAACGGAAGCCGCATCATATGAGAATGCCCGCTCGTCGTCTACAAGTCGAACAATAAGTTCGGCGCCCACTCTCCACGGCCTTCACCCGATGAAACACCCGTATGTCGCCTATCAAACCTGTTAAGCTTCTCCAGAAGTATTCAACCAATTGAAAAACACAGATTTCAGCTCAATCACACACTGACGCCGCACCCCAATCCCCCCAATGCGACCTCGGTTTCCCGCGATCCGGATCCATTACTCTTCCTTGGCATGTTCATGGTAGCGGGTAAATTTCAGTTTTCATGTTAGAAGATTCATCGGTTTCTCCAACGAGACCGAGAGTCAGCCCAGGAACCCCACAACGGACTAGTCATCCACCACGAAGACACCGCACTGAATGGACAGCAACCTGGTTAGCTACTATCCTGCGACGTACTGACTCGTTCTGCATCGTTTCCATTGCGAGCAGCGCACACCTTACTCCAATGCCCTGAATTCATTCAATGAATCTTTTACCACATCGAATCCTCGTCACCTGTGTAGTCGTGACCGTTCTTTATGTGATGTCGCTGGGAGCCATTACTCACGGCCAAGTGAGTTCTCCTGGCCAGGCATCGGAACTCACCATCGATTCCATATACATCAGCAAGGACTTCCGCAGCGAGACCTTCGTGGGACAATGGCAGAGCGACAGCCAGGGGTTTGAGCGAATCAAGCGAGACGCAGCCACCGGTAATACGTCCATCATTCGAATCGATCTCACCGATCCGAAGGTTGAACATGTATTGGTATCCATTGAAATGCTTACGCCTGCTAATGCGGACAAGCCGCTTCGCATTGATTCGTACCAATGGTCGCATGACAAAACGAAACTGCTGATCTTTACTAACACAGAGCGAGTTTGGCGCTACAACACTCGAGGGGATTATTGGGTTCTTGATATGGAGTCCCGATCCTTGACGCAATTGGGCGGCGATGCTCCATCGTCGTCTCTGATGTTCGCCAAATTTTCTCGCGATGCGAAACACGTTGCTTACGTACTCAAGAACGATCTCTACATTCAAAACATAGCTGATCGTTCGATCGCTAGACTAACCGATACGGGAACGCCAACCAAGATTAACGGCACCTTCGACTGGGCTTATGAAGAAGAGTTTTCGATCCGAGACGGCTTTCGCTTTAGCCCCGACGGCAAACGAATTGCATTTTGGGAACTCGACGCATCTGGAATCGAGGCGTTTCCACTGGTCAACAATACAGACACGCTGTACCCAAAGATCCAGCATATACCTTATCCCAAGGTAGGAACAATCAACCCCGCGGCGAGAATCGGAGTGATTGACCTGTCTAGTCGCGCAACCTCTTGGATACCCATTCCGGGCGACCAACGAGATAACTATCTGCCTCGTATGGAGTGGGTCGACGAAACACGCCTGGTGATTCAGCAGCTTAATCGGTTGCAAAATCGCCTTGACGTTTATGTCGCTGACACAATCAATCCACAACTCGATGTCGTATTAACAGAACAGAACGAGGCATGGATCGATGTTGAGGATAAACTTCATTGGCTAGCCGATCATTCGCAATTTACTTGGTTGAGCGAACGAAGTGGATGGAGGCATATCTATCTGGCGTCTGTCGAAAGCAAGGAGATCAAGCCAGTGACCTCTGGCGATTTTGACGTGACAGAAATTCTGGGCATTGACGACGAGTTACGGTGGATCTATTTCTACGCATCGCCGGATAACGCAACACAGCTATATCTCTATCGTGTCCATTTCGACGGCAGCGAATTGCAACGCGTAACCCCCAAGTCCATGATTGGTACACATCGGTATGTACTCTCGCCGGATAGCAAAAGTGCGATTGTCACATCGTCCCAGTTCACTTCACCACCAACAACCGAGGTAGTTCGCCTCAGTGATCATGCAACGCTTTTTGTAGCCGAAGCAAATTCAAAACTTCGCGAACACGTAGGGGCAATGAAATTACCTCCGAGTCAGTTCTTTCGCGTCGATATAGGAAACGGGGTTGAGCTCGATGCTTGGTGCATTATGCCGCCTGAACACGATCCATCGAAGAAGTATCCGTTGATCGTTCATGTTTACGGGGAACCCGCAGGGCAGACCGTTTTGGACAAGTGGGGCGGGGATCAGATGTTGTGGCACAGCATGCTTGCGCAGAAGGGGTATGTTGTGATGAGCTTTGACAACCGAGGCACACCTGCACCTCGAGGAAGCCAATGGCGTAAAAGTGTTTACCGCCAGATAGGTATCCTTGCATCAGCAGACCAAGCCGCTGCAGTCCATTCTGTGCTTAAGGAACGCCCATATCTCGATCCCGAACGAGTTGGAATTTGGGGATGGAGCGGTGGCGGATCGATGACCCTCAACGCATTGTTTCGTTATCCCGATGTGTACAAGGCCGGGGTTTCGATTGCCCCCGTCCCAAATCAGCTTTACTACGACACGATATATCAAGAGAGATACATGGGCTTGCCCGCTGACAATGAGGAAGGATACCGCTTGGGTTCGCCAATTACATTTGCGGACAAACTCCAAGGCGAACTTTTGTTGATCCACGGCACTGGTGATGACAATTGCCATTACCAGACAACGGAGTTGTTAATCAACGAGTTGATCAAGCACAACAAACCGTTCTCCATGTTCGCCTATCCGAACCGTACTCATGCGATTCGAGAAGGGGAGAACACAACGCGACACCTTTTTCAAATGATCACAAACCATTTCTTGCGAACGCTTCCTCCTGGACCGAAGGAGTAAGATTCCAAGAAGCCTGACACGTAAGCGGGGGCACGGAATCCCTCTCTCACGTTGTTTTGAAGTTGCACTATTTGCATTCAGGGCTGAAGGCCCTCCAGGCCTAGTCTGCGCAAATTCAAAACTTACGCGCCGGGTTATGATTAGGCTACACGCCCAATGCCGCAGCGTTAGCCGTCTTGATTAGACAACGATAGCTTGTCTGCGTACTGCAACCAAGCCTTGAACCACTCTGCGAACGACATCCGGACAGACGTATTGCTGTAGTCGAAGGACCACGGCATCGTTGCGGAAGGGCAAAGGGGCGCAATCTCGTTGATGCCATTTCTCCATACGTTTCCAATTTCTGGACCGTTCGCTACAACAAGAAATTCGCCTCCTAAATCGCGAGCAATCACCAAGGCACCGCCGGGAAATTTTTCTTGTTCGTACGTGTTCCGAGCACGCTGAAATTCTTCGACCGAACCCATCCCGCGATCGAGATCAATGCTTTTATGGGTAGATTGATCGTGTAGCGATTGGTTACTCCACATCTGCTTGTGGGGAAAGTGCTTGCTGAGCGGCGGCGTCAATTTGACAGCATCCTCCAATGTCAATATTCCATCGCCAGGACCTGGGCCGCCATTACCAACTTGCTTGTAGAACTCGCGAACATCAGACGGTAATTCGGCCCCCAATTCCAACTCGGCAGATTCTATTTGCCGACGAGTGCACGTGCGTCCATACGCCCATGTCGGCCTCGTACCATTTTTTGTATCTCGCGAGCTTGGTTTCGAAACACTCCCGAATTCTCCAAATCGCAATTCCCTTGGCAAGGGTGATCTCGCTGCAATTCGTTGTATCGTCGACTGAATGTTCTCAATGTCCATTTAAGCTATGTATCGTTGGGAATAGATCTGATCGGCAACCAGGCTGTACGAACTATCGCCATAAATCAAGAAGCATTTCTCTTGTACTTTGCGGCTCCGGTACCGGCGGGTACCAACAAACTTCGCAATAGGGCAGTCGCTCACGAAGCCTTTCCACAGCGGACTCCGTGAGGATAGTGTTTGCGCCGAGATGAACGACATTCAAACTCGGGATCGACGCGATGCTCTCCAAGCTTTTGTCGGTAATCTGCGTTCTATCGAGTTTTAGTTCGGATAGTTTTCCGAGCGAACACAAGTGTGCTAACCCCGCATCCTTTATTGCCAAATTGGCCAGACTAAGCACCTCCAGATTAGCAAGTTCCGCTAACTGATGCATTCCATCTCCCGTAACTTTCGTTTGATCAAGATTCAGAACTCTCAGTTTGCCTAATTTGCGAACGGCTCTTAAGCCCTGGTCGCCCACTTGCGTGTTGGAAACATCTAGCTCCTCGAGGCTGTGACACTCAGAGAGATGATCCATCGCTTCATTGCCAATTCTAGTTGCAGATACATTCAAAACTTTGAGAAGCGACATACTTGCCAAACTTCGCAGGCCAGCGTTAGTCACTTCCGATTCGCGAATCATGAGATTTTCTATCGTTGAGCAGTGACTCAAATGGGCTAGTCCGAGGTCGCTCATCGATGCCCGAAATAGTTGCAGATGCTTGAGACTCGGCAGCCGACTTAGAACTTCCACGCCGACATCGGTGGTGCCTCGGTTCCAGCTTAAACATAGGTGCTCCAATGCCACAAGAGTTTCAAGCGATCGTAGCCCTTGGTCTGATACATTAGTGCTGAGCAGATTCAAGATTCGGAGATTGCTCATTCTGGCAATCGTTGGAAGCCCTCGATCGGACAACCCAATGCATGACGGTAGATTAAGGGCCTCGAGTCCATTCAGCTGACGAATCGACTCCAACCCCACGTCGCCCACTTGCGAATTCAAGAAGCCCAGATAACGAAATTGGCTAAGTCCAGACAGCTCATCTACAGTCAAATCCGTTATGCCTGCACCACGCAACTCGAGCCGGTTCAGGTGCGGTAGGTGCGTCAGCGTTTCAAACCCTTTTAATTTCCTCCGTCCAGTGTGCACGATTCCAAGTGCGACC
>CAIXME010000132.1 GCA_903920425.1 uncultured Pirellula sp.
CGATCTCGTGCAAGGTTGATGGGATAAATCCTGGCACAATCAAGCCCATACCCTTCTCGATCCAAATCCCAACGATCACAAGCAGGCAAGCCAATATGCGCACGTGACTGCGTTCCAATGCGGCGGGGGTGAAAAACAGTGCCGTACCAACGAGGTTCATGCCGATGGCTGTCCAAATCCAAGGCACCAGGCCGCTTTTTCCATGGTCGCCAAAGAACAAGTAATTGAGCGGGGCCGCGTGGGCGCTGCCAGTATAAATGACAGTGAAGATTTCACTGACAAGCATCAGGAGATTGATCGTCATCGCGACTCGGATGATTAGTATCAGTGTGCGTGCCGGACTAGCTGGTGCGGTGTAACCTGTTGATAATCGCAAAACCCGCATCACAAGGATGATGAAGGCCGGGCCGCTTACAAATGCGGAGGCCAGGAAGCGTGGCGCTAACAGTGCGCTGTTCCAGAATGGTCGGCCGCCGAGTCCGCAGTATAAGAACGCAGTCACCGTGTGAATGCTGATGGCCCAGAAGATCGACAGAAATACAAACGGAAGGTACCACCATCCGTTCGGCTTGCGCCCCAAGTACCGCATGTATAAGAGGTAACCAACGACGTGCAAGTTGATGAGCAAGTAGCCATTCAACACAATCACGTCCCAGGTCAGCATCGACATCGGCCAATTGAACTTACCGATTCCAGGAATCAAATGCCAGAACCGATCCGGTCGGCCTAAGTCAACAACGACGCTTAAGGTACACATCACGATCGCTGCAATCGCAACGGCCTCACCGATGATGACAACCTTGTGCATCTCTTCGTCATCGTAGAGGTAGGCTGGAATGACCATCATCACTCCACCGGCCGCCAGACCGACGCAGAAGGTGAAGTTAGCGATGTACAAACCCCAGCTGACGTGGTCTGTCATGTTGGTCGTGATCATGCCACCGGCAACTTGATTCGCCCAAGCGTTGGCCCCTACCAGGAAAACAGCCGTGAGCACAGTCATCCAGGCGTAAAACGCGAAAGAGCCTTCAGTGGCTAGCCATAGCGCTCGTCCAATGAACTTGGGGTAGCTTGTAATGGCCGTTTGTTTTACGGGAATGCTGCTCATGTCGCTCAATCGAAATAGTAAAAGAACGCTGGCTTGGTACCGAGTTCTTCCTTGAGGATATAGACGCGTTTGTTTTCAAGAATCCAGCGGATGTTCGAATTCTTGTCGAGAATGTTACCAAAGACGCGTGCACCGGTCGGGCAGGCTTCCAGGCAAGCTGGCAACTTGCCGCGGCGCGTGCGGTGAAGACAATAGGTGCACTTCTCAACGACGCCAACGGGCCGTACTCGATTGCTCAGATAGCTCTGGTCAGGATTGATTTCTTCTGCGGGAACTTCGGGCTGCTTCCAATTGAAACGCCGAGCGTGATACGGGCAGGCCGCTTCACAGTACCTGCATCCAATGCACCAGTTGTAGTCAACCACAACAATGCCATCCTCCTCTTTCCACGTTGCCTTTACCGGACAAACGTCGACGCACGGTGGCTCATCGCATTGTTGGCATTGAACAGGCAGGTAAAACTTGTCGTCCTTGGGAACAATGCCGGAGTAGGTCGTCGAACCCTTCTCCATATCCATCGTGCCTTTGGGCATTTCGATGACGCGGATGTAGGACTGATTCGTTGACCGATCGTGATTGTTCTCTTTGTGGCAAGCTTCGACACATTTGCCGTTTCCGTTACAAACGCTCAGGTTGATCGCGTAGACGAACTTGGTTCCGGGGATCGGACGGTCGTCGGCGATGGTAACGTCAGCCCCATATTTTTCCTTGGTTTCAGCTTCCAGTCGCGCGATCACATCCGCTTTCTGTTCCGGCGATAGTTCCGTGTAGTGCTGCTGCATGAACTCGACTGCAGTCGTGCTTTTGGCGGCTTGCCGAAGCGGCGAGACTGCGGCCACGAATGCGGCAGCTCCGAGGGTTGCAAAGCCACCCTTCACAACCGCACGGCGAGTGAAATTCTCGACGATCGGTAAAGATCGCTTAACGCTGGATTTAGCTTGTTGGCTATTGCTTGGCTCAGTGTTCGTCATGCGCAGCCGTCCCTTCCTGTTGGTGTTCTGCGGTTGACGGCTCGTTGAAACGATCCTTCGGTTTGAATCCGACGATCATCTTTGGATACTTCGGCACGTGAGGAACATGGCAGTCGATGCAGTTGTTCTTCATCTGAGGACCACGACTCAAATCCCAGTGGCCATTCATGCCGCCATGAGCACCATGCGCGAACGACTCGGCTTGCTTGCTGTGGCATTGAGAACAAAGCGTCATCACATTCTCGTAAGCGACAGAGCTGCCGTCAGCCAATCGCAGAGCGTCGGATTCATTCGGATTGTGGCAGGCATAACAGGTGATGTTTCCGTGATTGAACGTCATGCCTTGGTGAAACTCATCGAGTGTCGCCGCAGTCTTGTTTTCGAGATTGGCTTGGCGAACGCTGTGACAGGTCGAGCATGCCACGCTCGCAGTGCGACCTTGTGGATCGTGCCCAGCGAGTTCGATTCGCGGTGGTCCGGATGGCTTGCGAATGATGACGGGATGGGCTTCGTTCGAATGAACAGAAGCCTGTGACACCTGAGGCTCAGCGGCACCGTTAGTGGGCGTATTCGCTCGCATGCCCGACTGCCAAAGAGCCGCTAAAGCCATCGAAGCGAATAAACACAACAAAACTGCGAAAAACAAACTGGCGATTCGCGGCATAAATTTCCGTTCCAAATGAGGTTTCGCAGACGACATCTAATGTATACACTTAGGTGCATGTTAGCGAAACCTCAGTTTCCAACGATGCCACTACTTTTCACGAAAGCAAGCGCGGTGCCAATCAGCGGACTCGTCGTAACCTTCCAGTCCTCGGTCACCGAGCACTCCGAGGCTGTTGAAGCTCTCCGCATGATACCCGAGATCGACATTGGCGAGTCGGCAGGTAGTAAATTGGCGATCGTCATCGATTCTGAAACGAAGCGTCGCGATCAGGAAATCTGGAACACGGTACAACAGTTGCCTGGCGTGATTGACTTGGCTGTCGCGATGGTCGCATTCGATGAAGATGATCAGGCCAATTAATGAAGATTCAATTAGGAAAAAACATAATGGATTCCGAACGTCGCAGTTTCTTAAAGTCCGCTGCGATGGTCGCAGCCGGTTCGATGGTTGCTGGCGGCACGTCGTTACCGGTCGTACAAGCTGACGAGGGTGTTGGTGATCTGCCGGTGCTTGATGGGCTTTCATGGAACAAGGCTCCGTGCCGGTTCTGTGGAACTGGTTGCCACGTACAAGTTGGCGTCGAAAACGGTCGTGTCGTTGCGATTGCAGGCGACAAAGCTGCGGATGTCAACAAAGGCTTGCTATGCGTCAAAGGCTACCACGTCGGTGGCATCCTTTACGGCAAAGATCGACTCACTAAGCCACTACTTCGCAAAGAGGACAAGCTAGTAGAAATCGAATGGGACGAAGCGATCGAGATCATCGCGAAACGCATCTTCGACTCGCCCAAGACATTTGCCTTCTACGGGTCCGGTCAGTGGACGATTCCAGAGGGCTTCGCCGCTCAGAAGTTCATGAAAGGCGGCTTGAGCAATAATCATATCGACCCCAACGCACGACTTTGTATGTCGTCGGCAGTAACGGGCTTCCTGGCAACGTACGGTGTTGACGAACCAGCTGGCTGTTACCAGGACCTCGACGAATGTGATGTACTGATCACTTGGGGGAACAATCCAGCTGAGATGCACCCGGTGCTGTTCTCGCGTGTAACGGACCGCCGATCGCGCGGAGAAACCGTTCGCATCATCGACATCGGTACGCGGCGAACGCGAACCACTGATGCTGCCACGGACTACTTAGAAATGAAGCCGCATGGTGACGTTGCTATCTCGCTCGGCATCATGCACTTGTTGATTGCGAACGACAACTACGACAAATCGTTTGTTGAAAAGCATTGCAATTTCCGTGGTCCTGAGGCCGAAACGCCAACGCTTCAAGGTGAAGCGATCAGTGAGGAGGAGTTCCGCAAACGAATTGCCAAATACACACCGGAGCATGTCGAAGAGCTCTCGGGTGTGCCCGCCGAAAAGATCCGCATGCTGGGTGAGCTGTTTGGCAACCACAACATCCGCATCACATCGTTGTGGTGCATGGGGATGAATCAACACACAATGGGAACAGCGATCAATTCGCTTGTCCACGGTGTGCACTTGCTATCGGGTCACTTCGGTCGACCTGGCGACGCGCCGACGAGCTTGACGGGTCAACCATCGGCGTGTGGTACGGTGCGTGAGGTAGGTACGCTGGCCCACGCCTTGCCTGGCGGTCGCGTTGTTACGAAGCCAGAGCACCGGCAGCATTGCGAGGAGTTTTGGAACCTACGCGCCGGCAGTATTAATGAAGTGCCCGGGTATCATACGATTCAGATGTTCGAGCATTTCACGAAGCCAACGGCTGAAGGTGGTGATATCACTACGATGCTGGTGCAGGTTACCAACCCAGGACAAACGCTGCCGAATTTAAACGCTTTGTTCAACAGCAAGAAGGGCCTTGAGGATAAGTTCTTGATCGTCAGTGAAGTCTACCCAACGGCCACGACTCAGCTTGCAGATTTGATACTTCCTGCGGCTTTGTGGGTTGAGAAAAATGGCATGTTCGGCAATAGCGAACGGCGCACTCAACAATGGTTCAAGATGGTCGATCCACCCGGTGAAGCTCGCGATGATTGCTGGATGACGATCGCGATCGCTCATAAGTTGTTCGAGCTGGGCCATGAGGGCATGAAGGATAAGAATGGTGAGTTTATTTTCGCCATCAAGGATGCCGATGGTAAAGAAATACCGATTTGGCAGTTCGAGCACTACTACGACACCAACGTCGATAAGCACCTGTTCGAAGAGTATCGTTTGTTCTCCACGATGAAGCATAAGAATCTCGCGCCGTACGATGAGTATGTCAAAGCTCGCGGTTTACGTTGGCCCGTGGTTCAGCAAGACGACGGCTCTTGGCGAGAGACACGCTATCGCTTCTCGGAGTTTGACGACCCCTTCGTTACCAAAGGACAAGAGTTCGAGTTCTATCACTCATCCTCCAACGATGGTC
>CAIXME010000133.1 GCA_903920425.1 uncultured Pirellula sp.
AGATCCCTCACAGCGATTTTCTATCAATTCTGTCACTGGAGAGATCACGGTACGTGGATCACAACCGTTGTTGCTCGGTAGTTATGCCATTTTGGTGAAAGCGACAGATCTTGCTGGACATTCGCTTTCGACCACTATCAATGTTTCTGTGAATCCATTTAGGCCAAGCTGGCCAGCAGGTTCGGTCCAACAATTGGTGGTTTCCTCAAGTGCAGCGTATGAGGGGACGCTGGTCCCCATCAACATCTTTAGATCGGATGCTTCGAAGACCGCAACAGTTAACTACACGACGCGTGGGCTCTCAGCGATTGGTACGACCCAAACGGGAGTGGGCGGCGATTTCGTTTCGCAATCCGGTACGCTCCATTTCGCTGTAGGTGAGACTCATAAAACCGTTTTTATCACGACGTTGTACGATTTTGAGTCCGAGGAGACGGAAACGTTACTGCTTGATATTGCATCGCCAGAGTTGGGGAACGCCGTCGGTTCCATTCGATTGCTGAATGAGTCGTTACCGGTCTTAACCGTCGATACGGCAACGACTGAGGTCAACGAAGGCGAGACCGCAGCTCTTGTTTTTGGGTGGAGCAACTATTCTCGAACTACATATCTTGCCCAACTGCCACGAGCCTTTCCAGATGACCTACAGTTGCGATTCGAAACAAAGGACTGGACCGCTGAGGGAGGCACACTGAGCGATTACGAATCCTATTCAGAAACCTACACGTCCACTTTGGGAGGGCTGACCAATAGCAAATTTCTGGTCAAAACAAATCGAGACTTTATCCGTGAGTCCGATGAATCGTTCTACGTTGCAGTAACTACGCCGTGGAACTCGGTCGAAAAATTCCGCGTGAAAATCAAAGATGCAAGCGATCGATTACCTAAAGCTGTATTCGACTATTTATCAGCCGACACGCTTGGATCTGTGAATTCAAATGGACCATCGGGTGGTAGTACACATTTCAAACTTTATCTGAACGAGGGCGAGGTTACCGGAAACCCAACAAATCTCTATGCGAGCAAGCTAGGGATTCTCCTTTCCGAACCCTTCACAGAACCGATCGAGGTGCGATATCAACTCGTACCAGGAAGTGCGACACTCGCGGATTATAGCGAAGCGAACGCAACGATCACGTTTCAGCCAGGTGAGGTATGGAAGCCAATCAATATCGTCTCGTACCGCGACAATATTCGAGAGTTAGACGAATCGTTTTTCGCCGTACTTCAGACGCCTTGGCAACAAGTAGCAGAAGCGACCATCGTTTTAAAGGACGAGCGTTTACCCATTTTAAGCGTTTCAGATATCGATATCGCTTTTGGTCAAAGCGCAACGTTTACGATTACGCTAGATCAGCCGTCTACGATCCCGTTCGTTGCATCCTATAGCAACCGAAATGGGGTCATCAATCCTTGGAACTTTACTCCCTCGTCAGGAACAATAGACTTTCTGCCTGGTGAAGTTTCAAAAACGATTACCATCCCCACCGCATTTGGCCCCGATCCGCTTCAAGTCCCCAAATTAATAGACTTGTTTTTGGATGTAAGGACGAGCTGGGATCACGATACCGCCCATGCCGTCATCAATAATCCTGTCGGTACAACCCTTTCGTTGGTTGGACCGCCCAATGCGATGGACTCTCAATACGTGGTCGATTTGTCCACAATCTATGACTTAAAAGGGGGCGGTGCTCAATCGCCGAACTACTTCACCGGAGTGGTTTCAGGTGGAGGCGTTACCGGTTCCTTTGCAACACTGCTGTCCCGGCCATCGGGTAGTAGTCTGGAGTTGTATGCAGATGGTCGATTCAAGTTTCGACCATCCATCGTCGGGAAGTACGATTTTTCTTATCAACTCGATGCGCGAGGACATAACCCGACTACCGGTATCGTTCGTTTCGAAGTCGTCGATTCGTCGGTTGCCAAACAGGATTTGCTGAGCATCTCAAGTGGCATCAAC
>CAIXME010000134.1 GCA_903920425.1 uncultured Pirellula sp.
CTGGTTTTCCTTTGCTGCTTTGCGCCTTTGCGCTATCCTATTCTCGCTGAACGAATACTGTGGCGAAATAGAATCGCAATCGATCAGGTTTAGTTTACTGGGCTCTATCAAGATCTTCTAACAGCCAAGGAAAACCGTTCTCTCGCAAAGACGCGAAGGCGCAAAGAACAGCCCCTCTTGGTTTTCCTTTGCGGCTTTACGCCTTTGCGCGATCCTATTCGCGCTGAACGAGTACTTTGGCGATGCTCTCTTCATCTACAGCCATTTGATTGACCAATGAACTTAAGGAGTGTAAATTTCAACCCGTAATTTTTAATCTTGCGCGTCGCAGCGGCTTTTATATTGAGGGTGGATTTATGCGGCAATGGGGCATGGTTGTATTGTTTGTTTTCTCCATGATCATCTTCGGTTCGCTGCCAAACCTAAGCACTGTTCATGGGCAAGATCGGGGGATGATTGAAGCTGGCAAGAAGGCTTCAGCTTTAGTAGAACTGCCAAATGAATCGGGATATGCCACTGCATTTTGCATAAACCCAATGGGTATCTTCGTGACGAATCGACACGTTGTCGAAAACTTGAAGGTCGGAGAATCCATAACTCTAATCATCGAGCCCAGCCTCAGTTCTGAGCGAATGGTCGAATCCAGTTTGGAGAGGGTTGATTCCGAGAATGATCTTGCAATCTTGAGAACGGTTCAACCTGGCAACTTTGCATTTCTCAAGGTCGCGACTAGTCGTGACTTGTACGAGACCCAGGCATTAACGGCATTTGGCTACCCTTTCGGAGTGTCGTTGACCATCCAACAAGGATCGTATCCCTCGATCAGTATCAATTCGGGGCGCGTGACTTCTTTAAGGCGAGACAAAGGAGAGATTCAGTTGGTTCAGCTTGATGCGGTTCTCAACCCAGGAAACTCGGGGGGCCCCATCATCAACGAAGCGGGTGAGGTCGTGGGAATCACGAGTTTTGGAATGCGCAACGCAGGAGTTAACTTCGCTGTTCCTTCCGATCAATTGAGGAAGTTGCTCTACGAGCCCATGGTTCAAATCAATGTTCCGGATATAGCTTCGAAACCAACTCAATTTCCACACGTTGTCGACGCGCTCGTGTCTTCTTTTGAGGAAGAAATTGCTGACCCCACAGTCGAGCTTTCCATAGAACGAGGTAAGAGTTCACCGGTAGTCGTGCCAATGACGAGCAAGGGAAACAACAGGTATGAAGCTCTGCTGGATTCGAAAGCGCTTGGAGACGATTTCGCTCGATGGATTTCGGGACGAATAGATTTTGATAGCGGAAGAATGGAGGCACTCATTTTCAATGATACGATCGAAACCAAGGAAGGTAAGATCGCATTGTCTGAGATTAGCTCGATACAAATGAAAAGTGCAGAGAACCAGGACACGGCGTTGGTTGTTATGCGCAACGGTCAAACGCGTATTGCAAATAAGAGTTCTTTGCCGAAGGTAAAAGTGGATTTCGGAAACTATCCCGCCAACGTGAATCTTGCGAGAGCAACATCGATGCAGCTTGAGGAACTTCGAGTCGAAGATCTTCGCTATACGGTGATCGTGAAAAGTCAGGGAAAAGAGGTGTTGCGCAAGCGTGATGATCAGTTGGAGCGAATCCAAACAGCCGCGGCCAATCTACTGCTCGAAAGCGAGTATGCAAATATCGATAAAGAGGGGCCTTCGAGTGCTATTCCAAAGAGGCAAGACGCTCGAGTCTTGCGTCCAAAAGGAACACTCAAATTGTCGAACGAGATTTCCAACCTACAGATTGCGGGTGGTGGAGAATTGCTGGTCGTATGTCATGCCCAAGCCAAATCATTGTCGGTGTTTAACTTGAACCGATGCGAGCTACAAGGCGAGATCCAATTGAAATCCGACAAGTGTTTAGTCGCGACCACCAAAAAGCACATCATTGCTATCGATCCAAACACAAGGATGATAGAACGCTTTTCAGTTGACACCTTGAAGCGTGAATCGCTAAGCAAATCCAGCGTTGATGGAAAGATTATTGCTGCGGCCGCGGGCTACGGTTCCGAAGGTCCCTTGATGTTATGTGTTGAAAACGAGATTGGGGGAAAGAGTAATGTTTCCTTGGTCGCGATCGATTTAAAGAATTTTCGACAGATCAAGATGGACATTGTTGGCAAAGAACGCTTTATGTTTGCCAACGCGCGCGGACCGCTTGAATTGAGAAGTTCGTTCGATGGAAAGACGTTCGGGCTTTGGAGTCCGACGGATAGTCCGAAAGGAGCGCAGAGTGTGATCCTCAGAGGAGATCGTATGCACATCGGATACAAGGCAGTATCGCCGGGGTTCGTCATACCCAGTGCCGATGGAGCAAATATATGCATGGGGAGGCTTGGATCGGTTCCCGCAGATCTCGCGTCTGACAATACACAAAACTCGACCTCTCGATTCCGTATCCCGTCGACACATCCAAGAATAGCATTGGTACTGGAGGGTACTCAGAAAGGCATGGGACTTGAGGACGTTATTGTTCGGCTAGGGTGCCTTGGAAACAACGAATCCATTATCGACTTGCCTCGCGTCTCGATGCCTTCGTTTGGACTTGGGCCAGGAGACTACCGACCCAATGAGCTACCGATGGACAAGAGACTATTTTATAACGTTGAAAAGAGCTTGATCGTCTCTATCCCAGCGTCAAACGATAGGCTTACATGGCAAAGTCTAAACCTTCGAACCGAAATCAAATCGCAGAATGCGAATTGCTTCTTCGTAACTTCTTCGCCAATCCGATTCTTCCTTCCGGGACGAACATATAGCTATCCCATACAGGTCGAAACCAGCAGCAGTCGAGTGAACTATAGACTGATAAGCGGTCCGGAAGAAATGAAAATTTCCCCCGATGGAGTTCTCCAGTGGGTAGCTCCGAGAACAGGAACACTTTCCAAAGTGGATGTATCCATTTCGATTACGAATGACTCTGGAAAAGAGATCGTCGAATCGTTTTCACTACATCGACTTGAGCAATAGAAAATACCAGATGCAAACCACTACATGCCCTCACTGTTCACGCGGCCTTCAGTTCGAACCCAGACACGTTGGAAAGAAGGTGCGTTGCCTGGGATGCAAGGGCGTATTCATCATACCGATTGAAGAGATTTCCCTTGGGCCAGACTCGAGCGTTCTGCCAAGTGCGGAAATCGATGACGAAGGCCCGGGCTTGTCAATACCTAGGGAATATCCTGGTACGAGTCCGATGGACGCTACCTTTGATTCGTTTCCAAACATTCCGGACATGGCTATTCC
>CAIXME010000135.1 GCA_903920425.1 uncultured Pirellula sp.
GCGAAGCGACTCGCTTGCGGATTCGCCCTGGGCTGGATTGCCGAGGGCTGTTACCAACAAAAGGAAACCCAATGCGATGATTGCCACGTAGATGCCCTCGATGCGAGTAAGTCACTATCAACAGGTCCCTCGTTGTCGAGCGACCGTGAAACAACATTCAGTCGATGAAATGCACTTGGCGGCAAAGCCGTTGCAAATAGATTTCAGCCGATAGCAACGGCAGACTAGAACAACGGTGCCTTGCCTGTCGCACGGCGCCAAGCCGAGAGTTGGCCCAAGTGCAAATTGGTATGCGCTACCAACAAGAAACCGGCCATATCACCCACAGTCGGCAATTCAGTTTCGAAGAAGCCCAACTTTTGTGGCTTGTTCAGTTCCTCTGAGCTCTTCGCTTCGTACAGGTCGGACGCATGTCGAAATGCGGCTTCGAACGTGCTGAGCAGTTCTGACTTGGACGGATAGTCGCTGCGAGTTTGCGATTGTGGCTTCTTGGTATCAGCCAATGCATTCCACTCGGCCGGGCAAACTCCCGATCCACCCAAAAGAGTCGACGCATAGTCGGCTGCGGTCGCCAAGTGCAACATGAGCCAAGCCGGATGATTCAACCCCATAGGTTGTTCACACATCTTGCTGTCATCGATGTCAGCCAGAATCTGCTTTGCATAAGCGATCGTTGCGATGGTGTTGGTACTAATAGCACTCATGAATCGGTCTTACTGTTGGATGTGGTCGAAACGGTTGAGTCCGAATTGTAGCTGCGATCTTTCTCTCCAAAAAGGGCGCAAACAACTGTGCTCGACCGTTCCAACTCCATAACCAACAACGCTCCAGCCGGACGAGCGGACCTGCGACACAAACAAATCATTGCGGCGAAGCAACACAATTTGGCCCCAGATGGGGTTGTCCCATCGGAGCCTGCGGTTCGTGAGCTAGTGCAGGTGCGAGTCCGTAAGATAAATAGCCCCCGACGGGCTTGTCCCGTCGGTTAATTTGGTTACTAGCTACGGGAACCTATGGCTTCAGACGGGACAAGCCCGTCTGGGAGCCTCCTCGCAAGGCTTGGGATTATGTAGTTAGCCGGCTAGCCTCGAGCTCCAATCGGACGAGCCGACTGGGGGCGACACAAACAAAACATTGCGGCGAAGCATCGCAATGTGGCCCCCGATGGGCTCGCCCCATCGAAGCCTGCGGTTTGTGAGCCAGAGCAGGAGCGATACACGCCCCCGATCCCTCTGGGGATCGTTTTCGCGTGCACCAACGAAAAGGGCCGATGGATTTCCATCGGCCCTTTTTTGTTCCCTGGCACCGAGGCGAACATTGGCCCGCCCCGGTGCACAGTCGTAAGCTCTATCGTGAAGCACCGTTAATTTGCAATTGACCCAGTAATTGCTAGTTTCCGGCTGTATGCTGCTCCAACCCAGGAGGAAGGCCAGTCGAACATTCCCGCAAATCTTCGACCGCCGACAGAGCTTTGATTGGTTCTTTCATTCACCAAGGAAATACGAAAATCGCCCCCCAAACGTCAATGCCAGTTGCGCCGATTTTATATCGATCAAAAACAGCCTTTTCGCCCCAAATCCCTCACAAATCCTATATCGCCTCCCCCACCTAGTTGTCACATCTTCTGGCACTTTCGCCCCATCGACAAACGAACCGCGTTTGGCTTGAATCCAACTAGCAAATGTCACCTTGAACACTGGGACAACTGATACAATGGACCCTTGCCAGGGTTACGAAACCCGTCCCTTTTCAACACGACATGACCGACCAACTCTTTACTCCCTTCGTCGAACCGCTTCCCGCCGAACTCCATGCTTCTGCCGCTTTCGAACGGATGAACGCGTTGCCCTATTGCTGCTGGCTGGACAGCGCATTGGCAGGAGACACGCAAAGCCGATATAGCTTTTTAGCAGCAGACCCCATCGACGTTCTGATCGTAGAACGCGTCGTCGCGGACCCGCTCTCAAAATTAGAAAAATGGCTTTCCCTCTATCGATCCGAAACGGTACCAGGTCTCCCGCCATTCCAGGGTGGGGTCGCGGGCTATCTGGGTTACGAATTCGGTCGATGCTTTGAAAGAATCCCCGCCGCAAAGCACGATGAGTTCGGGTTACCACTAGCTACCCTAGCTCTCTATGACGTAGTGCTGGCATGGGACCATCATTCCGGCAACGGATGGCTGATCTCACAGGGCTTCTCGAGTTCTCCAAATAGGACCAACCGAAGCGAGCAGGCGAAATCTCGGGCACAATGGTTTCTGAATCTGCTGACAACTCCCCATCACAATGCTCGCGAGGCGACACACCCAAAAACTCGCAACGTTCATGCTATGGCCCACGGCTTAACGGCACCGCAATACGAGACGCGCCTAGGAGGTGGCTGGCTTGGCAACTTTGATAGCCTCGGCTTCCGCGACGTTGTACAACGAGCCAGAGATTACATTTTTGCTGGTGATATCTTTCAAGTGAATCTCGCCCAGCGTTTGCTTTGCCCGGCTCGCTGCGATTCGAAATCGCTTTATCAAAAACTGCGTATTGTGAACTCCGCTCCGTTCTCCGGATATTTTGATATCGGTGCATCGCAAATCATCAGCGCTTCGCCGGAACGATTCTTGCGCATTCAAAACCAAATGATTGAGACACGTCCTATCAAAGGAACACGCAAACGCAGCGGCAACAGCGAGATCGACGCAACGGTAGCCAACGAACTGCTGCACAGCGACAAGGACCGGTCGGAAAACACGATGATCGTCGATCTACTCAGAAACGACTTATCGCGCATATGCGAATCGGACTCCCTATCCGTAACGCAGCTATGCGATCTCGAAAAATACCCTTTCGTATTGCACCTCGTGAGCGCTATCCAGGCGCGTATTCGCAGCGGCGCGAGCATCACCGACTTGGTCGCTGCGATGTTCCCAGGAGGCAGCATTACGGGCGCTCCCAAGATCCGAGCGATGGAAATCATCGCAGAGCTCGAACCGACAGTTCGTGGTCCGTATTGCGGCTCACTCGGTTACATCAGCTCCGACGGCAACATGGACTGGAATATCCTCATCCGAACCTTAACCGCCTCTCGCGGTTGGTGGCAGTTCCAAGTCGGCGGCGGTATCGTTGCGGACAGTATTCCAGAAGCAGAGGAAGAAGAAACATGGACTAAAGCCGCTGGCTTAGTCGCCGCCATCAATGCTTCACTTCAATAGTTCGTTCGCGTGCTCGATCAGCAAATCAAACTCGGTCTGGTCTAGCCAAACATACGAACCGACAAGATCACCTTCCGCATTGACCAGACAAAATCGATCTGGATGGCCTCGCTTTTCTACTCCACCCAAAAAGAACTTTTCGGTTCCAACCTTGATGATGTAATCAAGCGGACCTGTCAAAAAGAGCCATCGTTCTTTGTCTGCTTGGAACTTGTCCGCATACGCCTGCAATACTTCTGGCGTATCGATATCCGGATCAACCGAAATACTCACGAACCGAATCGGCTTTCCTTTGTATTTGTTTTGCAACAACTGCATTCGATTGCTTTGGCGTGTGCAGGTGCCAGGACAGGTCGAAAAGAAAAAGCATGCGATATACGGCTCGCCTCGCAAGTCCTCGGACTTGACCTGCCTTCCGCTTCGCTCGGTCAATTCAAACTCTTTAAGCCAGCCTTCTTCTTTTCGTGCGCCTGCGACTAATTCCTTGATTGTGGAACGGCGTCCTGGATCTGGTTCGAGCGCCTTGGATGTATCGCTGTCATCCACTTCGACCGTGATGACATTGCTCCCGCCATCTTTCTGCGGCGCTCGATCACGCATTGGACCACGAAACAAGAATGCAGCGATCGTTCCAGCTAGAACACCAGCGAAAATACCAAACATACGAAACGGAGGACGGCTCACTGCAACTCTCCCTTTTGATCTCTCAAGACAACCATGGATGCAACGATAGACGAGCCAAAAGCAAAAGCAATCGTGACAGCAACACATGTTGCTAAAGTCGGTGTCCAATACTCACTGCTCGCATTCACCCCCGACATGAGATGCCTCATACCCGCGACGATGTACGTCATCGGATTGCATCGCATGACCCAATGCAATATCGACTGCCCGATCGGGGCTCCGTCTATAACCGTGGGCACTGGAAAAAATGAACTGCTCAATAGCCACATAGGCATGAGCACCATATTCATAAGAGCGTGGAACCCTTGTGTACTGTCCATGGGCCAAGCAAAGCAGACCCCTAGACTGGTCATCGCAATAGCTGCAACCATCATGAACGCCACCAAACCCAACGTCTGCGTTCCGAACGAACAAGATCCTGTTGCAATGGTGATCGCGACGAAAATCAACGCTTGCACCCACGCAATCGCCGCTCCCCCCACAACCTTTCCCATGGCAATATTGGCTCGAGAAGTAGGTGCAACCAAAACACTTTGCAAGAACCCTTCGCGACGGTCTTCAATGATAGAAATCGTTGCAAAGATTGCCGTAAACAACAAAATCATTGCGGCGGTGCCAGGCAAGAAAAACGTCATGAAATCGCCGGATTGCCCGCCGCCGCGAAACGAGCCATGCATCCCTGTCCCAAACAAGATCCAAAACAAAATCGGCTGCCCAAGCGCCGCAATCACGCGAAAGGGCTGGCGAAAGAATCGAACCCATTCTCGCCAAGCCAGCATCCAAATCACTTGAGACGCTGCCGGAGCAGGGAGAGCATTCACTATGGGCGAAACTTCGGATAACGGGATGGAGTTCATTCACTCCAAGATAACGGACTATCCCTTGTTAGCCAATCCAAATCCGAAAATCAAACCGCCCTCATTGACCGTGGCGATCAACTGGTTCCGTCCATCAAATCCCCTTCGGTAATCATCCGAAAACCTTTTCGAGATAAGGTCTCCAGCGCATTCTCGGTGTTGTCGACCATGATTGCCACTGCAGGTTCACCATGAGGCCTGAAAATCAACGGATACGCTTGAATGATATTGATTTCTGCCTGCAACAATGCAGTGCAAATCTGCAACAAAGGCTGTCCACCTTCTGGCAATTCGACTCCGATCAAATCGCTTTCAATGATAGCCAGTCCCGCACGCTCCAGAATTTCACGTCCCCGCTCTGCATGGCTTACCAAAAAGCGAACAAACGCACATTCTGCAGAATCGTTGATGGACAACGCCACAATACGGATGCCCGTTCCCTCAAAGCGACGGACAACCTCCAACAACTGGCCAACACGATTCTCCAGGAACACTGTGAACTGACGTATCGTCGGGTAATTTCGACCACGCATGGTCTCAAATGAAGTGGAGGATCCCTCTCCCGTACTCATGTTCTGAACTTTCTAAAATCATGACCGATATCGAAGCCGATTCGTAGTTTAACAGATCGCATCGAACGTGCCAAAACCGATCGCGTTACAACATCAACTAGCCCGGATTCTACCCTAAATGCCGGCCGCTGTGGCGAGACCGATTGCAAGTCTCCTCAGCCGAATCTAGCTCATTGACGGGTCGCGTATCCCGAACACATGAGCCTGCTTCTGAATCCCAATCCGAAACTTCGGAGACGCAATACCCTGGGATTTTCTGCAGTCGCTCCGTTGGCTCTACCGGAATTTGCGATTGAAGACATCGGGATCAAACGGATCCTTCTTTGCGTTGGGAGCTACCGCGGCTTCTGCGCCGGTCCGCTTTTCCAGTTCGGCAATGGCGGACTCCAGATCTGTGATCTCACCCCCGGTCAGGAAAACCGTAGGCGGGGCCGATTTCGCTGGCTTGGATAGCTTGGCCTTTCGATCTTGGACATCTAACGCCTTTTCAAACGCCCGATCCACTCCCCTTTGGGACTTTGTCTCGGCTTCGTTCGCAGGTGCAACTGCCAAAGCGTGGGAAACGCCACCTTGAGGCACCCGCTCCCCGGTAACCACACCGAGAGGATACTGGGCAGGCATCGTTGTTTCCAACTTTTTGGAAAACGCCAACGACTTTATCCACTGATTGATGCGTTCAATCAATGCTCGGTCGTCTTGGCGAACTGGGTTGAAACTAGGATTCTTTTGAATTCCGTGAGGCTTTGTCGCATAAGCCATCAATGGACTGGCCTGAACATTGTCGCGATTGATGTACTTGAGTACTGCATCCAAGTCCTTGGCTAAAACGAGTGCAGACTGATCACCCACTGGTTGGTAAATGTGAAAGTCCGATTTACCCATCAACCCATGGCAACCCGATTGACCGCAACGCGTGATCAGAACAGGCAAAATCGACTGATGGAACGACTGTCGAATGTATCCAGGAATCTCGTGCTTGGCCCATGGATCCACCGCTTGCTCCCGAGTTTCGGGAACCACGCCGGAACTCGCATCCAGCTTAGGCGACTCCGCGCTCGCCAAAACAACGGCGGAATCATTCATGTTGGGCTGAACAGAGACCTCGGCAGCAGATGTTGCCGCGCTCCCCTTCAACGCTCGCTTGATCTTTTCATCGGCGAGCAAAGCGTCACGCATGAGGTGCTCCAACTGCTTAAAGCGAGGCGAGTCTGATGCATGGAGTTCTAGATACTCATAGTGTTCGATAGCCTTGTCCAAAAGGCCGTATTGAATGCACCAATAGGCGAGATGCCAATGCTCTCCGGTTCCCCAATTGCGAACCGAGGCTCGTTGGCTCTGGTAAAGCGATTCAATTGAATTCCCAACGAAAGCGATCTGCTTTGCGTCGATCATGATGGAACTGTTGTCGGCAACAGCGATCGTGACTTTGTCTTTTTGATAAGAGAGTTGCCCTATCAGAACCCGACCGTTTTGGAGCAAGACATAGCTTGTCTCTTTACCATTGTTCTGTTCGGCCAGACTCGAAGAAGATACCCACAAGAGGGTTATCGCCAGCAAGGAGCAAAGGAGAAAGGAAGTTCGTGCGATCATGTTCGTTCTTTGCTTAAAACTCTCCCGATAACTGAATGCTCAGTTCGGGAGCTACCTACCAGACGACAACGTTCGTGGAAGGTAGCAAAGTTTTCAACATCGAAGCAAGACGACGCTCCGCAAAATCGCTAAGCGTTTACAAATTTCTCGTCGTGCTTTTCGCGACGTGCCATTTCCAAGTCATGATCGACCATGATCTTGGCCAATTGACGAACATCCGTCGCAGGAGTCCAACCCAACTTTTGCTTGGCTTTGCTTGGATCTCCCAGAAGCAAATCTACCTCAGCAGGCCGGAAATATCTCGGATCGATTTCAACATACTTGCTCCAATCCAAATCGAGCTGACCAAACACCATATCCAAAAATTCGCGGATAGTACGTGTTTCGCCGGTCGCAATCACAAAGTCGTCCGGTTCGTTGTGCTGCAACATCTTCCACATGGCCTCTACGTAATCCTTTGCGTAGCCCCAATCTCGCTTCGCATCCAAGTTACCCAAGTAAAGCTTGTCTTGGAGACCAAGTTTGATTCGCGTCGCAGCTCGCGTAATCTTACGTGTCACAAACGTCTCACCGCGGCGAGGAGATTCGTGATTAAAGAGAATCCCATTGCACGCAAACATGTTGTAACTGCGACGATAGTTTACCGTCTGAAAGAACGCATACACCTTCGCACATGCATAGGGCGACTGCGGATTAAATGGTGTCTTTTCGGTTTGAGGAGTCTCGAGAACCATTCCATACATCTCGGAACTGCTAGCTTGATAGACACGGACTTCCTTTCGCTTATTCAGCAAACGAGCCGCCTCCAACACGTTCAAGGATCCCACTCCATCGCTCATCAGCGTATAAACGGGTTGGTCAAACGAAACGCGAACGTGACTTTGAGCACCGAGATTGTAAATCTCATCTGGCTCGATCTCTTGAACCAAATTGGTCAACGCTTGCCCGTCGGTTAGATCTCCATAATGCAGCAAAAGCTGGGGCTTCTCGTGGATATCGCGGTACAAATGGTCGATCCGCCCCGTAGAAAAACTGCTCGATCGGCGAACCAAACCGTGTACCAAGTACCCTTTGTTCAAGAGCAATTCCGCAAGGTAGGATCCGTCCTGACCTGTGATACCTGTAATGAGTGCTGATCGTGCCATGTGGAAATCTAAGGGGAAAATGAGAAAAGCCCATGAAACTCGCGACCGAAACAGCAAGCCCCGGGTTTACGCGTTGAACCTAAGTTTAACTAACGGGTCGGTTTGTGACATAGATCAAAACCCGGCCATCTTTGAAATTCGCGAGCTTCTAATCATGAGATATCACGGGCACTGGCCAGTGCAAACCAAAAAAAACCCTCATTCGAGTTGAATGAGGGTTTGATTTTTCAAGAACCAGGCTTCAAAAACTATCGCATCGCAACCTTGTTCGCGACTTCATCTGATTCAAAGTTGAAGGTCAATGCTAGCTTATCGCCGCCGATCAAACGAATCGTCTTTTCCTTGGTAACTCCACCAAAGGTAACTTCGATTCGATAATCATCCCAGGCCTCGCCCTCGCGCAATTGCTTGGTGCGATAGACTCGCGAGGTTCCTTCGCTCTTGGTAGCGTTTTGAGCCAAAACGACCTTAGCATTCTCAGGAACGTTGAGAGTCAAAATGGTTTCAACTGGATCGTCTGCTTTCAACATGTCAAAGCTGATCTCTTCACCATTGCCACTATTGACCACAACGGTGCGGTTCTGAACGACTTCTGTGCCGTCTTCCTTTGGCAAAACAGCCTTGACTTCAAAGCGGTAAGCTTCGTTAGCAGTCAAATTGCGACTAACAAAATGCCGAGCAGCACCGGTGGTCGTCGTCAAGTTTCCGTTGATGTAGACCTTGGCTGCCTCTGGCAATTTGACTGTCAAATGAACTTCGTTGGGCTGTACCATTTCGGTTGCAGCCGCTTTGCCGGACATTTGAGAATCTTGGGACAAAGAATAGCCGGGAACGACAGCGGATCCTTCGTAACTCGAGGCCCAGCCCCCGTCATAGGATCCATACTGTACGCTGCTGCCAGTGCTGCCACCATGATAAATAGGACCGTGGCTACCAGTCGATCCGCCCGACGATCCACCGTAAATGTGGGAACCGCCCGAAGAGCCTCCGGAAGATCCGCCCGAGGAACCGGTGTACCGAGCTGTATATCCGCCGCTCGAACCGCCAGAGCTACCTCCGTAATAGGTGCCGGACGACCCTCCCGAGGAACCGCCCGAAGATCCATAGTAGGCGTGTCGGTTGGCAAATTTTGCGTGAACGTGATCGTGAATCTTTGAGCCAAGTCTGCGGAGCGGGCCAACATGTCCACCCGACGAACCGTGCCCACCCGACGAACCATATCCGCCCGATGATCCGTACCCGCCGCTGGACCCGTAACCACCACTTGATCCGTATCCACCGCTGGAACCATGGCCGCCACTGGATCCGTATCCGCCACTAGAACCATAGCCGCCGCTGCTGCCACCGCTTGAGCCGCCGCTGGATCCATGTCCCGCGTTAGCAGTTCCGACCGCTGCCATCAACATTGTGGCCAACGCGGCCCCTGACAACCATTTTTTCAATGTAATTCTCATGACGTTCCTCCGAGTCCAGACAAAACCGCGCAACCTCGCAGTGAAAACACTAGCCGTATGAGGATATCCGGATTCCCTGTCAATTCAAGAAGACTAGGTTAATTTTGCCGACTAGGAAGAATAGGCAACCTTGTTTGAGGATTATGCGGGCGGTTCAAGGATGCGTTGCAAAGACCACCAGCAGACAGCCACACACAACAAGATCAAGAAAAGCGTGTAAAAAACGACGACGATGGACCAAATCCATTTCTCGTTGTTGGAGAAGACTGGGCTGAACCAAAACAAAGGTAGCCCGAGAAAACCTGTGACCCCAAACAACATCGCAAACATCAACGGCCTGGAATGCAAAATCCGATTGACGCCTGATTTCGACGCGTCCGTTGAGTCGGCGATGGGATACGTTGATCGGTGGTTCGTCGACTCATTCATATTGCGACCTAACTCGGCAGTCGCCCTTCGGCAATCTCTTGTTCCCACTGCTGTATCAAAGGCCAATCGATCGCACACGTTCCAAAATCCGACAGATGCAAATAGCCCCGCAACCGGTCCAAAACGCGGTTTATCATCTCGGGATCCTTGCGAAAGTACGGGCCGTGGCTCGGGAGAAGCCAATCGATTTCGGCATCTCGGATCCGTTCGAGCGAGCGGATAAAGGACGGAATGTCACTGCCGTGATGAGCGTCGATTGCTCCCACCCCACCGTCGCGATAAATGTTGTCACCGCTAAGCAAAAGTTTATTCAAACGAAAAGCTAACTGGCTATCAGCATGCCCAGGCGTGGACCAAACTTCCAATTCCAATGAGCCCACCCTGATGATGTCGCCATCGTTCACATGCTTGTCGACCGACACCGGAGGCATCGCTTCGCTGATCCCTTGTGCATGAATCTCGGCAAATGTTTGCAACCGGTCCCCCGCCTCCAGCAGTTTGGCCGCATTGGGGTGCGCTACAACCACCGTTTTCAACAGTTGTTTTGCTTTTGAAAAACCTTGACTGTGATCCACATCCGCATGCGTTGCGATCAACGCTTTGCATTTCGAGAGCGGAAAATCCAACTCGCGCACCAGATCAATGACCTCTTCCACGGAGTCTTCGTAACCGATGTCGATGAGCGCCCATTCGTCCGCATCGTAAATGAGATAGACGTTGCACCCGATCAAGTGTCCAGCCTGGACATTGAGTTCAATTACGTTCGGAAATATTGGTTTTCGTTGCAGCATTAGGTTTTTGCAATTCCAACGAACAAGTTGTTGTCGGAGTGGGGAACTGAATAAAGGTGGAAGAGAGGATTTTAGACTTTTTGCTCGTCTTAGGGCAACTCATAACCCATTTTACAAGGCATAAAATTGGAGCGCACCTGCAACTTACTCGGTTCGTCCTACTACCCCAGCAAGCAATTCGGATAAGCCCTCTCGGTACGTTGGGTATCGAAAAGCATACGACAAATCCCGCTGTATTTTCTGACTTCGGATCCGTTTGTTGCCATCACTCCGCGCCATCGAGACGCCAGCGGCGCGCATTGCATTATCCACGTAAACCGGCTCCGGCCACCCACCCAAATCTGCAATGAATCGGTAGTAATCTCCGCGTTGGACCGGACAAGTATCACTGACGCAATACAAAGGGGCCATGCCATCGAGTGCTGCAACCCGGAACACAATCGAAGCCAAATCGTCGACGTGAATCAAATTCAAATAACTTGACGGGTCGGCCTGCATCGGAACTTGATCTCGAATCGATTGCCAATTCGGGATTCGCCCGGGACCGTAAATCCCAGCCGGCCGCAACGACACTCCGGCGCCCGGGGCCAGCGCATTTTGAATCCACTTTTCGCCTTCCCAAGCAGCAATGGAACCTGAGCGTTGCGGGTCCACTCCTGACTGCTCATCAACCCATTCGCCTGGAGCCGTGCACCCAAAAACCCCTGTCGTGGAAAGGTAAATCCAGCGGATCGCTCGAATCATTTCACCACGAGGCTCCAAGTCGCGGAGCATTTCCCAAAGCTTCGAAAGCCCCAACACATGCGTCTGTTCCGGCGGCAAGCCAGCCACTGCGGCATGCGATACCGCGACCAAGATAGTACTGAGTGCACCCGAATGGACAGTTTTCGATAGCAACTCCCATGGTTCGGATCGTTGGGGGGGCAAATCACCGAGCCAATCCCAAAGGATGGGCTTGATGCCCACGGTCTCTAACTCAAGCGATTTCGCAGGACTGCGTGTAAACGCAAAGACCGTATCGCCTGCAGCCAACCATTGTTGGGCGACTCGCTTTCCAACGTATCCGCACCCTGCGATCAACCTAGATGCCATGCGAACAAGCCCCGGCTAAACCGTCACGATCGTTACAATTCCTCTGCATTTTATGACCTCCCCGGTTGCTTTCTTTAGTTTCTTGAGTCAAACGGGTTTCATTTTGGAGATAGTTAGCGAATAATCGATCCCGCGTGACGAAATGTACCGGTTGTCCTTTGAATGCCAGCGACAAACACCGTAGGGAGTCTATCGTGCTTAGAGAATGCTGCAACAAGATACTCGGGCTAAGGCATTCCTACGCATGGCCAAAGTTTGGTTCGACGGCATTGCTCGGTTCGACAGCATTGCTCGCCCTGTCTGCTGCGTCGTCGATTGGCCAGGATCGAGCTCTCTCCCAAGGGGTTCAATCCCCTCAGCGCGCGCCGACCAACGCCCAACCCATCGAACGCTCAGCCCTGCGCCCTCCCCTCCCGGAGATCCAATTCAGAAAAACGGATCGCTCTGTTGGTTTGACGGCCGTAGACCTCGAACCCGGACTCGATCGCATCCTGCGCGGTAATGAACCACGCAACCAAGCGGAATTGATTTCGTTGCAAAAGCAACAAACCAAGGTAGCCAATAAAGTAAATTTGGTGACCGTCAACCTGCAGCATGGCAGCACACAAGGCAGTGGAGTCATCATCACAGGCAATGGCTTTATTTTGACGGCCGCTCATGTCGCAGGTCGCCCAGAACAACCCATCAACATCATCTTGCATGACGGAACCAAGCTAAAAGGAATCACCAAAGGGGTCAATCGGAACATGGATGCGGGATTGGTTCAGATCACCAGTCCAGAACGTGATACCAATGCCAACCCTTGGCCGCATGCAACACTCGGCGATTCGGCGGATTTGCAACTTGGCCAATGGTGCATTGCCACAGGCCATCCCGGCGGTTGGATGCCCGATCGACCTGCAGTCATTCGAGTCGGACGTTTACTCAAAGCGTTGCCATCGACGTTGATTACCGATTGCTCATTGATCGGCGGTGATAGCGGTGGACCTTTGTTCGATCTAGAAGGCAAACTCATCGGAATCCATAGTCGAATCGGCGTTGACGTCGACGACAACATGCACGTTCCCGTGGATGTGTTCGACGAGAGCTGGTCCCGTTTGGTTAAAAATGAAGCGTGGGGAACTCTGCCCGGCTTTAAACCCGCCATCGGCGTCAGAGGGACAAACGACGCGGACATAAGCGACCAATGCCAAATCGCCAGCGTCGACAACAACGGCCCTGCCGCAAAGGCTGGCATCCGCGCGGGTGACGTGATTCGCAAGTTCGACGGCCAACCCATCCAGAAATTCAACGACCTCAAACAAGCCGTCGACTCGGTAACCCCCGGCGAGCAAGTGTCAGTCGAACTGCTGCGGGACGGGAAGGTGCTAACTGTTCGCCTCATCGTCGGAGTCAGGGAATAGAGGACATTTCGTTGCGCAGCCATCCGCTTCGTAGCTATAATGAAAAGCCTCAACAAAACGATCTTAAGCAACCAAAGGCAGAGCCTCGATGAAGATTTGGCAAAAATGGATTGTTGGTGGAAGCATTGCAGCCACTGTTGCGACATATTCCTCATTGCGTGATCCACTCGCGGATATCTGGCTTGCGACCCAGTCCTTTGAAAACAACTGGGAAACCGACAACGGTGCCTCTCTGAAGCTAGACGATACGTGGACTGACAACGAATCCAAATCGCGTCTCGTTCAACAACCTGGCAATAGTCGGTTTGGTCGTGAATCTCAAGAAGGTGGCAGCCGCGCTCATCAACGTGATCACTTCAACACGCTACGTGCCTTTCGCGAAGCTGTTGGGGACAAATACAAATCGACTGTCCAAGTTCTAGAAAAGAACCGACAGATCGCCCTTGGAACCATCGTCGGAGAAGACGGCTGGATCGTCACCAAAGGGAGCGAGATCCCCGAGAGAACCATCGAAGTAAGACTTCATGATGGCTCCAAAGCAGAAGGCGTCGTTAAAATGCGACGCATCGATCTCGATCTAGCCTTGATCAAAATCCAACGCAACAACTTAACCCCGATCCTATGGAACGTCGATGCAACGGTTCCTGTCGGCGGATGGTTGGCCAGCACCGACATTCGCAGCCAGCCAACGGCCATCGGTGTGATGAGCGTTGCCAGCAGAAACGTCCGACGTGAACGCGCAGTTCTAGGTGTGACCCTGGGTGAACCACCAGCCGGCGAAAAAGGTGCATTGGTAGAAGCCGTTGTAGAAGGAAGCGGTGCCGATCGCGCTGGCGTTCGCACCGGCGATTTGATCCATGTCATCGACAACGATACCCTGATCACCCGCGATGATGTGTTCAAGCGACTCGGGAACCTATACGCCGGGCAACGAGTCGACGTAAGTGTCCAACGCGATGGCAAGATCGTGTCGCTCAACGCACAAATGATGGACCTCAACCATGCATTGCTCGATCCAACCGAAATGGAGGTCAACGGCGAAATCAGCGCTCGCTCGACAGGCTTCCAAAACGTAATCCAACACGATTCGGTTCTTGCCCCTCATCAATGCGGTGGCCCTGTTGTGGATGTCTCGGGAAATGCCGTCGGTATCAACATCGCTCGTGCAGGACGAGTTTCGTCCTACGCGATTCCAGCCAAAATCGCAGAACCCGCGATCGCAGATATGCTCGCCTCGGCTACAGACAGCCGAACCGCATCCACGGTGATTCCTGCCGCAGCACAAACAACCGCAAAGAGCTTCGTCGAACTTCCCGCATCCGTACCAAATGGGATCCAAGTCGAAACGCTCAAGCCTGAAGTGATCGTTCCAGGCCCGCCTCGCCGTAAGTAATGCGCGCTACGCAAAGGATGATTATGATTTCCACACCTTTCATAATCAGCAAATGGGCAATCACGGCTTTCGCAACCATTGCATGCTCCGTTCTGCCTGTCACGCTCTTTGGGCAATCACCCAGCACCACTTCACCTCCATCGCAATCGCCCCCCGAAGAATTGAAATTGATTGCAACCGGTGAACACTGGTCGCAATGGAGAGGCGCTGCCGGCGATGGCCATACCAGCGGACTTCCCTCGGTTTGGAAGGAGCCCGAAAAACTGTGGCGTTACGAACTGCCCGCGCAAGGTATCGGCGGCGTAGCAGCAACTGACGAATTCGTTGTCGTCTCGTCTCGCGATGCCAATGACCAAGCCGATCTGTTTGCTATGCTCGATGCGGAATCAGGCGTACCAATCTGGCAATTCAGCTATCCGTCACCACTGCAATTGGACTACGGAAACTCGCCACGCGTTACGCCTCTTATCACCGATACCGCCGTGTATTGCTTGGGCGCTCAAGGCCAACTTCATTGCCTCGCTTTAGAAACCGGTGAAGTCCTCTGGAAAAAAGACTTAGCAGGAGATCTCAAAGGACGCATGCCCCAATGGGGATACGCCGCTTCTCCGAAACTAGTCAACAACCAACTGATCGTTCAAACTGGGGGACTCGAAGCGGCATGGACTTCCCTAGAACCCGATACAGGAAAAGTCATTTGGACAACCGTTGGCAGGGCTTCTGCCTATGCATCTCCGATCCTTCTCGAACATCGGGGCAACATGCAGATCGTTTCTTATGATGCGATCTCGCTGGGTGCGTGGTCCGTAGAAAACGGCAAACGATTGTGGGAGATGCAACCCGAAGTCCCAAAGGATTTCAATGTTCCCACACCCGTCCTCGTGAAAAACAAAATCTTTGTCGTAACAGAGAATAATGGGGCTCGAACCTACTCGCTGCACCCTTCCACAAGCGGCGAGTTTCCATTCGAGTTGCAGCTGGAATCCTCTACGGATCTTCTCTCTGGCGATTCGCACTCACCAGTCCGCGTCGGTACCAATGTTGCCGGTATCGATCGTGATCTTGTTGTCTTGAACCCCGACAATCAGCTGAACGAAGTCGCGCGTTTCTCAGACCCAGCATTACAAAAATACTGCTCTCTTCTCGTTGACGAAGATCGAATCTGGATATGCACGGCCAACGGGACTCAAATCCTGGTAGGCGTTCAAAACGATTCGATCGTAGAAATAGGTCGATTTCAATCGATGAACGAATCGGGCGAGATCTTTGCCCATCCAGCGATATGCAATGGCGTATTGTATCTACGCGGTCCCACGTGGATCGACGCCTATCGCTTGTAAAGCATCGCGAATACGGTTCGCTGGATAAAGTAGGCACAACCCATGCGCCAACCATATGAAATCCCGTAAAATGCAACGTATTGGACGGGACGGCGGAGTGAGCCCGCCGCTACTCAAGTCGAAAGCAACGTTAATAGGACTCCCATAGAGACTATCGAACCCTATTGACGAGTGGCTTCCATTGTCGATAACGATCGTAGGTCTCGTCGGATCGCCTGTCTTTTTTACCGCCAACGACCGATAGCGACATTAGGAGGAAAGTATTTTGTTCGGCCGAAAAGGAGTGAAGCGAGTTGAATCGATCGAATCCGACGACCACTCGCCGGAGGTTACCGAAGGATTCTCGCTCGAAGAACTTGGTTCAGCCTATGCGCAAGCCATCGAGCAAGCGACCGGAGCGTCTCTTGAACTGACGCCAAATAACGTAGAAGCCACCGACGCATCCATTGAGCAGGATAGCACCAACGTTTCTTCTTTTGAAGAAGCACTCTTGGAAGCTCCTGAAGTGACCGAGACGGACGGTGTCCAAGTTACGCCAGAAGCAATCTTGGAAGCAATGCTCTTCCTCGGCTCAAGCAATAACCGTCCCCTATCCATTGAAAAGCTGACGGAGTGTTTTCGTGGCGTGAGCAAAGCAGAAGTGGATCAAGCAATCGATTCTCTCAACCAACTCTATCGGGACAACAATCGAGCCATGGAAATTGTTCGCGAACCAGGTGGATACCGAATGCAACTCGCTTCGGATCTCCACCTCGTTCGAGACAAATTTTATTCCAAAGCAAAAGAGACTCAGTTAACCCAAGCCGCAATCGACTGCCTTGCTCTCGTTGCATACCAACCCGGTATTACACGCGAAGAAATCGAAAAGCAATGGAACCAACCCGCAGCCAACATGCTGAGCAACCTCGTTCGCCGGGGGCTGCTAAGACTTGAAAAAGCAGACACAGCTCCTTCGTCGCATCCCGGTCAGTATTACACCACGGAACGATTTCTTGACGTCATCGGGTTGGATTCGCTCGAAGACCTACCACTCGCAGATGAACTGAATTGAACTCAAACTGTCACGGTCCAAGATTAGTTGGCAAACAACTCGCGTATCGCGTTATGGATTCCCTCGATGGGCAACGACGCATCGACCACTAAATACCGTTTGCCGGCTCGGCTAACTTGTTCGAGAAATCCTTGCCTGACCTTGCGAAAATATTCGATTCCGCGCTTTTCAAGCCGATCATGCGCTCTCTGAATCCGCTGAGCAGCGACCTCGGGATCCACATCGAGAACGATAGTGATATCTGGTTCCAGCCCTCCGGTTGCACACCGACCTACGCTCCACAGCTCCTCGACATCAAGCCCGCCCGCGGAACCTTGGTACACAACATTCGCCAGCAAGAAGCGGTCGCAAATCACGGTCGCTCCGCTCTCGAGCGCCGGGCGAATTTGGTCCGCAACGAGTTGCGCTCGGGCTGCCATGTAGAGCAGCATTTCCGAAGTATTGGCCAGCGGAATATCCTCGCGATGCAATAATATTTCACGAATGGCATCACCTAATTTGGTTGAGCCTGGATCGCGAAAACAGGCCACCGTCTGACCTTGTGATTCCAGATATTGACGCAGCATTTCGATCTGCGTCGACTTGCCGGCACCATCGATTCCATCAAGCGTAATGAACATTACAGAGCAAACGCTTCCGCGTCTTCCTTCGGTGCAACTTGGTAACCGTGTGGCTCCATCGAACAACCTGCTCGCCCTTGACTCAAGGAACGGATGGCACTGGAGTAACCAAAGAGCTCTTTAAGCGGCGCCAACGCCCATACGCTAGTCGCAGCACCGCGAGACTCGGTGCGTTCGATCAGCCCGCGACGCTGCTGGAGATCTCCCACGATTTCGCCTAGATAGTCCGCAGGTGTGGTGATATCCATCTTCATTACCGGCTCGAGCAGCGATGGACCGCCACTCTTTAGCCCTTCGTCAAACGCATCATTGGCAGCGATGCGAAACGCTACTTCATCCGAACCTACCTCCGCGACCTCCGCGCCAAGGATGCTGATGCGCATCCCCGTCAATGGGAACGAACCTATCAATCCACCACCTTCGGAACGATTTCGTAGTTCCTCTAAAGCTGCTTGCCTCAAATTTTCGGGCAGCATTTTTTCTGGTGGTGTTCTATCCAAGACAATTACCTTGCCAGATAGATCTTCCATCGGCTCAAATCGAACTTGCAGTCTCGCGAACATCTGCTGTGAGCCTACCTGACGATTGCATTGACCAGTCACC
>CAIXME010000136.1 GCA_903920425.1 uncultured Pirellula sp.
AGTAGCCATTTGCATCAGCCCTTTCTCGGCTCGACCTACCAACTCCCGCCCCAATTCCACAACCTGCGACCGCCAGATGTTGGACGCCGGACAGAATAGCTCAACAAGCCGCTGTTTGGCCTGGATCGTGGACTCCGCATTCAGAGCTCCCCAGTGATGAGCTTGGTTTTCTGCACGCAATCCAGAGAGTACTTGCACCGGGCCGTATGTACCGAATTCCGCGCAGGCAAAAAGGTAGTTGTGAGCCAGTCCTCGTGACACACACCATCGACCGAATCCTCCGCGAGCATCATACGAGATTCCGGTGGAGTCACACGCTTCGAAGGAGTCTTTCCCAAACGAATCTGTGAGCCAGTCTCGCTGTATCTGGTTGATCGGGTAGTCAAGAAGCAACTTGCAAGTACCCCGCCGCCCCAGTCCAGTATGAAAGTCAAGATGAACAACACACTTGCTTCCTTGGAGCCAACGAGGCATATTCTCTTCTAGAAGTTGCTGAGTGCGCGACGGCCCGCTACCACCATAGAAAAGCCCACGCGGGAATTCGAACTGGCCACCTGCAATGGCTTGTCGCAAGGCAGGCATGCCATACTTGGATATCAGCCAAAGCGCTTTCAGTCTAACCGGCTCCCATGAGGATGGTGGCCTGCGCGGGTTTAGGAACGCATCGAGTTCTACGTATCCATCGGGTGCGCCTTCGAACCGTTCGCCGGCCAGCAAGAAGTTTCGATTGGGATCGACGTTGTTCTCGTCGAATCGACGCAGCCACGCGAATCCGAAGGGGTTCAGTCCGTGAAGAAAAACGCATTTCATCGGCGTTGCAACCGCGGACCTCCATTGCTCGAGCAACGCAATTTGTACAGCTGACCCGAAAAAGCCTTCCACACCATGTACGCCAGACGAAACCACCAGCACCTTCTCGGGATCGCCAACTTGCGACCAAGCGACGTCGAAGGCAAGTTCCTCGCCATCGGGGCCTGTAAGACCGATAGGATGAGACTCCAACTGCCAGCCGAGCTGCGACGCAGCTTGCAGAAAACGCCGACGGGCAGCTGCGTAGTCTGGGGAGAATGTAGTTGCTGCGTTGCTCGCCACGGATACCTTCACTTGCCGAACGGCCGGGGGCAGCGATCTCGATCAATTGACTCATCTAAAGTCCAAACGGCCGATCGAGCTCGTCACGTCCATTCCACTGTTCTCTGTTAAATGCGTCCAATCCAGAGGATCAAAGGATGCGATTCGTTGGATCCGCTCGGACCTCAACGAGCAAACTGCATTTTGCTATCCCGGATTTTCACACAGAGAAGTGTAGTGCAATTGGGTCTGGAGTGCACCATCAGGGAATTAGCGAAATGGACTCGTTCCAGCCAAGCGACTCGGCTCACGTATCACCAAGGCTTGGACGAAGCTACGCTCTCAGGCCGATTCTCTTGGCCTGCCGATAGTTGTGATCGATTTTTTAACCACAGAGGACACGAAGAACACAGAGGAAATTCAAGGACAAGGCGATTGCGTTCCTGGTGGATTCTTTACGGTCCTCAATCGATTCGGGAATAGGAAAGAACGTCGAATCTCATCTTCGTGCTCTTCGTGTCCTTCGTGGTGACAATCTTCTCTTGGTCTGCCGATAATTGTGAT
>CAIXME010000137.1 GCA_903920425.1 uncultured Pirellula sp.
GATGTTCCTGAGTCTGATTGGTTTCTTGATTCTGACGGGTGTTGGGATCTGGGGTAACATGAACCCAGTCTTCTGGGCATGGCCGATCGTAAACTTCGTGTTCTGGGTCGGTATCGGCCACGCAGGAACGCTGATTTCCGCAATTTTGTTTCTCTTCCGCCAGAACTGGCGAACGAGCATCAACCGTGCCGCGGAAGCGATGACGATCTTCGCCGTTATCTGCGCGGGGATTTATCCTGGGATCCACGTGGGGCGTGCGTGGCTCGCGTTTTGGTTGTTGCCTTATCCAAGCTTGAATTTGTGGATGTGGCCGCAGTTCCGAAGCCCGCTGTTGTGGGACGTGTTCGCGGTTGGTACTTATGCATCGACCTCTTTGGTTTTCTGGTACATGGGAATGATTCCCGACTTGGCGACCTATCGCGACCGCAGCAAATCGCCGTTGCGCAGAATGGTGTACGGATTGCTTTGCCTAGGATGGACTGGATCGTCGCGGCACTGGCTCGTTTACGAAAAGGCTTACACCTTGCTAGCTGCTTTGGCAGCGCCGCTGGTTTTGTCGGTTCACACGGTTGTTAGTTTTGACTTCGCCGTCTCCCAAGTCGCTGGTTGGCACACGACGATTTTCCCACCGTACTTCGTTGCGGGGGCGATCTTCAGCGGTTTCGCGATGGTGGTCACGTTGCTGGTGCCAGTGCGATCGATCTACAAATTGGAGAACTTGATCACGCTGCGTCACTTGGACAACATGAACAAGATCATCTTGGCGACAGGTTCGCTGGTTGGTCTCGCGTATGGAACTGAATTCTTCATCGCTTGGTATAGTCAGAACCAGTACGAAGGGTTTGCGTTCATGAACCGTGCGTTTGGTCCGTATTGGTGGGCCTACTGGACCATGGTGTCCTGCAACGTAATTTCACCTCAACTGTTCTGGTTCAAGAGCATCCGAACTTCGCCGTTTTGGATGGTCGTTGTCTGCATCTTCGTCAACATCGGGATGTGGTTCGAACGATTCGTGATCACGGTGACCTCGCTGAGCAGAGACTTCTTGCCGAGTTCATGGGGTTATTTCAGACCGACCATGTATGACGGATTGATGTTCTTTGGCAGCTTTGGTGTGTTCATGTCCTTGTTCCTGTTGTTCTGCCGATTCCTTCCGACGATTGCTATGTCTGAAGTCAAGGGAATCATGGCGGCGGACAAGCATGATGCTCATGCCCACGATGAGTCGCACGCACACTAGAACCTTAGGTTTGCGTGGCATACGTCACGCAAACGAAATCCTATCGATCAAACAAGCAAAGCATTCGCAAACCGATACCAACCATGAGTGAGCACAAGCCACGCAAGTCAAGCGAACCAAAACCACCCAGAGCATTTGGCTGGATGGCAGAGTATGCCGACGAACACGATCTGTTGGTCGCCGCTCGGAAAGTTCGCGACTCTGGATACACCAAGACAGATGCTTTTACGCCATTCCCGGTTCACGGCATTGACGAGGCTCTTGGAATCAAGCCAACGATCCTCCCGTTCATGGTTTTGTGTGCTGGGTTCACAGGTCTGTGCACTGCATTGCTGATGCAATGGTGGATGAATGGTGTTGACTACAAGTACATCATTTCAGCCAAGCCATTTGGCCTGACTCCGGCTTCGATCCCGGTGGCTTTTGAATTGACGATTTTGTTCTCTGCGTTTACCTCATTCTTGGGGATGATCGCGTTGAACCAATTGCCTAAATTCAGCAACCCTGTTTTCACGAACGCACGATTCGATCGCGCTACGGACGATCGGTTTTTCTTGTACGTGAACGCAGCGGACAAGTACTACAACCGTGAATCGGTGAAGGAGCTGCTTTCCGGAACGCATCCTGATTCGTTGGATGAAGTGCTAGAGGATACGACTCCAAGTGCTTTGCCAAGAGGAATCGTCTTGACGGCACTGCTGTTGGTTTTGGCCGGTTTGATTCCAGCCATGGTCATTCTCAACATGCGAGCTAGCTTTAGCGACCTGCCTCGCTTGCACGTCTTCTTTGATATGGATTTCCAGCCAAAGAAAAAGGCTCAACAACCGACGACCATCTTCGCTGATGCTCGAGTCATGAGACCGCAGGTCAAAGGTACTGTGGCACGTGGACAATTGGATGAACAAGATCCATTCTACTTGGGTTACGATCCATCCAAGCTATCCGCCATGAACGGCGGGCAATCGGTCTTTTATGTTGCGACCCAGCCTCCTCAGGATGGTCAACCCGCGGATGCTAAGCCTGCGGATGCTGCTGCTGCTCCTGCCGAACCAGCACAAAAAGATGCTACTCCTGCAGCACCAGCGGCTCAAGCAGCTGGCACGCCTGCTCCCGGTGCCGGTTTGAATTTGCCATGGATCGACAAGCTCCCAATCGAGGCCACAGAAGAGAACATGAAGCTTGGTAAGACCAAGTTTGAAACGTTCTGTTCAACTTGCCACGGCTATGCTGGCTACGGAGATGGTTTGGTACACAAGCGAGCCGATGCGTTGGCTCAAGGTTATTGGTTGCCGCCAACGTCCATGCACATCGACCGTGTTCGAAAGCAGCCAGTGGGCCAGATTTTCCACACGATCACCAAGGGACAAGGGAAAATGGCGTCGTACGCTACGGTTTTAACACCGAAGGAACGATGGGCCGTGGTTTTGTATGTAAGAGCACTGCAACTTTCCCGCAACGCATCCGTGGAAGATGTTCCAGTCGAATCGCGGGCGCAATTGGAACCGTCGAAATAGTGAGATGGGAAGCTTAACGGTTTTCCATCCTCCAGAGTCAAATTGAAACACACTGCCGGTAACTATAAGCTGTACAAAGCGAAATGAACCTGAACTACGATAAAGCCTCAATTGAACTTCCAGATGCTTGGCGAGCAAAGTCACCAATCTTTGCTTTGGTGGGAGTGTCCTGCATTCTCATCGGAGTCTTCTGTTTCTTTATGGCCCCATCGGCTAATGGAGACAGATCAGGGGCTTTCAAGTTCCTCACGCATTCGTATTTGACGAACTTTATCTATATCCTGACGTTTACGCTGGGCGCGTTGTTCTTCATCTTGGTGCAGTTCCTGACCCGTGCGGGTTGGAGTTCATCCATTCGACGGCTTGCAGAAATCATCATGGTCTTGATACCGTTGATTGCTGTTCTGTTCGTTCCGATCCTCGTCCTGCTTATGTCCGGCAATTCCGATTTGTACCAATGGAATTCGGACAAGATCGAAAGCGCGATTGTTGCTAAGAAGGCCGAAGTCTATCTGACGAAAGAATTTTTCACGATTCGATCTTTGGTGTACTTTGCTTTCTGGATTTTGACATCGACTTGGTTCTATCGATTGAGCCGAGCACAAGACGAATCTGGCGATACCGAACTATCCACGGTGCGCCAAAAGTGGGCTGGTCCACTGATCATGTTGTTCTCCCTGTCGGTAACATTCGCTGCCTTTGATTGGGTGATGAGCGTAGACCCAGAGTGGTACAGCACGATTTTCGGCGTGTACCTATTCGCGGCCAGCATGATGGCGTTTTTCGCCATGATGATTGTTATCAGCCAACTGCTTCAAAAGGCGGGCAAGGTACAGAAGTGGATCACAGTAGAGCATTACCACGACATGGGTAAGTTCTTGTTCGGCTTCGTTATGTTTTGGTCCTACATTGCTTTCTCGCAACTGGTTCTTTACTGGTATGCCAACATTCCAGAAGAAACGCATTGGTACGACGTCCGATTGCAAGGCAATTGGTGGTACCTCTCGTATGGATTGATTGCGTTCCACTTTGCCATCCCGTTTTTGGGACTGATGAGCAGGCACGTACGGCGACATCGTACCGGTTTGCTGTTTTGGGCTGTTTGGATCCTTGTCGCACACTGGTTGGACATGACATTCCTGATCATGCCGAACGCCGGCTTGGGTGCGTCCCATTTCTTCCCAATGCTAGGCCACTTGTTGGGCGGCATTGGAATGCTAAGTATCTTCGCGGCGTTCTTTTTGGTGCGTGCGGCGGGAGTTCCGTTGGTGGCGATGCGAGATCCGCGTTTGCCAGAGGCGATGAAGTACGCCAACCCGATTTTGTAACCCTACTAACTCAATAACAACCCGTTCTTTACCGGCAATAATCATGGCACGATACGACGACTTGGATACCAAAATGATCGCCTACGCAGCAGTGCTAAGCATTGTGGTTTTGGTCATCATTCTGCAGGGAACCCAGGCTCTCTGCTACAACATGGTGAATGCCGAGACGGAAAAGAAACAAAGTATTAAATCGGACCACGCATTGGCAGTTAAGCGTGAACAACTTGACTCGCTTAACGGTTTCAAGAAGGTAGACGTAATCGACGAAAGTGCTCCGGAACCCAAAAAAGGTGAGGAGCCTGCGAAAAAGAAGGTTATTTGGATTCCAATCGAACAAGCGCAAGCCAAAGTTATTCAGGAGCTTGCCGCTGGCGTCGCTGCCCCCGGCACCTAGTTCGCCTGGCCCAATGTAGTATTTTTTCCGTTCACCAATCAGTAACAACTCATGACCTCCCCTGTAACCATTGCGATTCGCTTGTTGACGGCAGTTTTCTGCCTGGCAGGTGGATCGTTTGCGTTCGGGTCTGGTGATGCTCTGCCAGAGCGAGTCCAAGGGGTTGGGGTAGACGAGCATCTGGACGCGGAGATTCCACTCGATGTGGAGTTTATGGATGATCAAGGGGCACGAGCTAGTTTTCGTTCATTGCTAGGAGCGGGTTTGCCCGTCCTCCTGACGTTGAACTATGGCGACTGTCCAGGTCTTTGCGTCGCTCAGCTGAACGGGCTGACCAAGGGAATCAACGACGTCGGTTCGCTGCATCTTGGATCTGACTTCAAGATGGTATCCATTAGCATCAATCCGAAGGAAAGTTACCAACGGGCTGCGGGCACCAAGGCGAAATACGCGGATAGTCTTGCGGATCACCACAAGAAAGCCGGTTGGCAATTTTGGGTTGGAACAGAACAAAACATACTCAAGATCGCAGATGCGGTCGGATTCAATTACACGTTCGATGCAAAGCATTCTCGGTACAACCATACCGCGGTTGCCATCCTGATTTCGCCCAAGGGAAAAGTGACCCGCTACCTTTACGAGGTCGGTCTCACCGGGGAAACCCTGAAAATGGCCTTGGTCGAAGCGGGGCAAGGCAAGATTGGGAGCAGCTTGGACGCGTTCATGTTGCTCTGTTACCACTACGATGCAAACGAAAATCGCTACTCAGCTAGCGCGAAGACAGTACTTTCCATTACCGCTGGACTATTTTTGACGATCGGCTTGGCCGTATCGTTGCCGTTTTGGTTTTCATGGAGGCGTCGCAGCGGGACAATTGGTCACGCGACGACCCTCTAAAACCTAAGTAGAATCTTTAAGATGAACCTACCGCTTTCACTACAATCCATGATACCTAGCTTATTCGCTGATCAAAACAAAACGTTCTGGTTTCCCGAGCAGGCTTCTACGTTTGCCAAACAGGTCGACTTCCTTTACGACGTCATCCTGTGGATCAGTATCCTGTTTTTTATCCCCATCGTTGCAGCCATGGTTTATTTCATGGTCAAGTATCGGCAACGGCCGGGATACAAGGGATCGATTGAAGCGCTGCACAACACGTTCCTGGAAGTAACTTGGAGCGTGGTCCCCACGTTTATCGTTGTGTGGATTTTCTGGGAGGGGATGGTTGGGTTCCTCGATATGACTCGCGTCCCACCGGACACCGAAGACGTCAAAGTTACAGCTAGCAAATGGGTCTGGAACTTCAAGTACAAGAATGGTGCTGAAAGCGACAAGCTCTATCTGCAAGTTGGACGAGACGCAAAGATGATCATGCGGTCCAACGACGTGCTGCATAGTTTCTTCGTTCCGGCGTTCCGAGCCAAGCGAGACGTTGTCCCGGGCCGTTACAACTACATGTGGTTCCAGCCAACCGTAGAGGGAACATTCGACCTGTTTTGTACCGAATACTGCGGTGACAACCACAGCGGGATGATCACCAAAGCGATCGTGCAGAATGCTGAAACGTACGAGAATACTCTGAAGGAACTCGCTAAAGAACCAGAAGACCTCGTTGCACGCGGAAAATGGCTATATGAGAAAAAGGCCTGCAAAGGCTGCCATTATGCGGGTGCCGAAGGAGCTCAAGGGCCCGGACCAACCTACAATGGATCATGGGGCAAGCCGGTGCCACTGGCTGCTGGCGGCGAAGTGACCTTCGATGAGAATTACGTATCGGAATCGATTTTGAATCCAATTGCCAAGGCAAGAAAAGGATACGAGACAGCTTCCGCGATGCCGTCCTACAAGGGACAGCTCAAAGAGGATCAGATCGAGGCGATCATTGCGTTCATCCAGTCGCTTCAGGCGTCCGAGCCACCAAAGAAAAAGTAGTGCCGAATACGGCGCGTTCAACGAATCAAAACTTAGCAAAATTTTATTAACAGGAACAAACCAATGAGTGTTGTTACTCAACCAGTGACAATGCCAGCCCACAACCCAGAGGCGGGCAAGGAAACGAACTACCTGACGCATTCGTCAGGTGTATTGAGTTGGGCATTGACGCTGGACCACAAACGGATCGGCATGATGTACCTAGCTGGTATTATCTCCGCGTTCGCATTGGGAGGCGTATTGGCTTTGATGATCCGTTTGCACCTTTGGAACCCAAATCTCAATGGTTCCGGGTGGCTGACGAACAAACAATACAACCAAGTGTTCACGCTCCACGGAGCCGTGATGGTTTTCTTGTTTATCATTCCAAGCATCCCTGCAGCACTCGGCAATTTCTTGTTGCCGATCATGTTGGGAACCAAGGACGTTGCGTTTCCTCGATTGAACCTGGGTAGCTTCTACCTCTGGATCGCAGGAACGATGTTCTTTTTGTTCGCATTGCTTTCCACAGGTTTGGATACGGGTTGGACGTTCTACACGCCGTACAGTATCGAATCGACGGGGCCTGTCGTTGCTGCGACCATGGGAGTATTCATTCTCGGTTTCAGTTCGATTTTCACAGGATTGAATTTCATTGTGACCATCAACACGATGCGTCCACCAGGGATGACTTGGTTCAAGATGCCGTTATTCCTTTGGGCTGTGTACTCGACCTCCATCATCCAAGTATTGGCGACACCAGTGCTCGGCATTACGGTTCTGCTTTTGGCTCTCGAAAAAGCAATTGGAATTGGGATCTTCGATCCAAAGATGAACGGGGATCCGGTTACGTTCCAGCACTTCTTCTGGTTCTATTCGCACCCTGCTGTGTACATCATGATTCTGCCAGCGATGGGAATCATCAGCGAATTGATGAGCGTTCATAGC
>CAIXME010000138.1 GCA_903920425.1 uncultured Pirellula sp.
AAGATCAATGTGGTCTCCCGTTTAGACCCGGCCGTCCCCAAATGGATTCAAACCGATCCCGGACGCCTCAGGCAGATCTTGATAAATCTAGTCGGCAACGCGATCAAGTTTACGGACGCCGGGAGCGTATCTGTTGGGGTGGAATTGATCGACGAAACGTGCATTCAAATCTCCGTTGAGGACACGGGTATCGGTATGTCTCAGGAGCAATTGTCACGACTGTTCAATGCGTTTGAACAAGGTGATGCATCGATAACGCGTCGTTTTGGTGGGACGGGACTGGGGTTGAGGATCAGCAAACGGCTTTCGCAAATGCTCGGTGGCGATATCTCCGTGGATAGCCAGTTGGGAAAAGGCAGCGTCTTTTTTATTCGATTGGATATTGGAGATGCCGTCTCCGTTCTCCATCCAGCTTCGAATGCTGCACCGATCAACCTTGGATCCAAGGTCGCGACGATCGATCGTCCCCTTGAAGGTATTCGAATACTTTTGGCCGAAGATGGGCCTGACAATCAGAAACTGATCACACATATTCTGAAAAAGGCTGGTGCACAGATTCGTGTGGTCGATAACGGACTTTTGGCTCTCCAAGAGTTAATGACGTCGGACAACCAGCTAAGCACCGATCCGTCTGTCGATTTAGTGCTTTGCGATATTCAGATGCCAGAAATGGACGGCTACACCTTCGTTCGGAAGTTACGCGAGCTCCATTCTGAGATACCGGTGGTCGCACTCACCGCTTTCGCAATGAGCGATGAACCAGCTAAGTGCATCCGTGCCGGGTTTAACGCTTACGCTTCCAAGCCAATCGACAAAGATTCTTTGATCGCAGCGTGCCTCAAATGGGGAGGCAAGCCGCAATCTTGACCGTTGGTCCGCGACGGCTCATCTTCTCGCGTTTACGGGCGTTGCTTGCTGTGCAGGTTTTGAGGTGTCCCTGAAATCTTGGCGTTCTCTTTGGCCGTAATCGGGCCCTCCAGCGTCAACAATGCGAACAAGTCCGCGAGTTCCTGGGATGAAAGCTGATTCTCAATTCCTTCAGGCATGAGCGATTTTTTGTCCTGCTTGAATTCCTCGATTTCATCCGCAGGGATAACTTGCTCCTTACCCCCTTGGACCTTGATCACGGTCCGCTTGTCATTTCGTTCGACTAGTAGTCCGGTGACAACCGTTCCATCCACCGTTCGCAACGTGACACTCTTGTAGGCGTCTCCAATGACTAGGCTGGGATTGAAAACGCTGACCAATAGTTGTTCGTAGGAGCCGCGGCCGTTGGACGTGATGTTGGGACCAACTTCATTTCCCCGGCCATGCATCACATGGCATTGACCACAGATGCGGTCGTAAACAGCCAATCCTCGTTCTGCATCGCCGCGCGCATCCCATCGCAGAGTGTCTGCCACGCGGTTGATCACCGCTTCACGCTCTTTGGAGCTTTCTGCGCTCACATTGCCCCAAATCTTGGATACCGAATCGCGAATGGATTCGCTGGCGTTGCCTGCCAGCAATCGAACTCGATTTGGGCTAATCAACTCTTTGCGAAGCTGATTGTCAACAATCTGAGAGAGAAGAGGCTGAGCTGTTTCGTTGCGTTGGCACATGCGTTCCGCGATGGCGGCTTGCATGTTGCTCTTGAGTTGAGGCAAGGAGGCGATCACCAATGGGATTGTCTCGTTGGTCAATCGCGACAGGCCTGCATCGAAAACGGTATCGCGGTATCCTGCATCTACCGAAACGTCTTTTTTCAAATCGTCGATCAGTTGTAATAAAGCTTCGGCAGCGATCTTGGGTTGCACCTGGATGACCGCTTGGAACATTTGTTGCCTTACTCGTCCATCCAGTTTGCGATCCAATACCCACTCTCTCGCAACGGTGATTGCGTCGGAATCCTTGCAAAGCAAACGCACCGACAGGAGCCCCTTTTGCCAGGCGTTTAGGTCCTTGGAGTTTAGGTTACCTTCCGATTGAAATTGCCGCTGGGACTGGTTTTCCGCAAGCCACCCTTTCAAGATCGGACTGATCGCATCCGATTTGATCTCGCCATTGCGAGACTTTGCCAGAATGGATTCCAATGACGCGGCAGCCAATTCGGAGTGCTTAGGAGCAAGTTCTTGCACCAAAGTTAGGATGGTGCGAATAGCGAGTTTGCTGGGTTCGTCTTCTAGATTAGGCTTAACGTCGGAGACCAATTTCGATGCGATTCGCGGAACCATATCACGCAATAAATCCACTTGGCGATCCTTATTGCGAAGGATGCTGTCCACTATGGTCGATTGTTCTCGAGCGATGTGTGGTTGCAGGTTTTGCCATACTACTCTTGGCAACAACGGATCTTGGTCGCTGCTCTGAAGGATCTCAATTTGGTGCTCCACGTTTTTAGCAGGCCCCGATTCGCCCGACGAAAACTTGACAGCCGCTACGGAAACTTGAATGCGAACGCGAGGGTCTACGTCCTTTGCGAGTTCTTTCACTTTGTCGCGAAGGATTGGATCTTGTGTACGTTGATTGCCAGCGATACGAGTTCCCCATGCCCTCAATTCAGCCGAATCATTTTCCAGCAACGTTTTCAGAAATGCCGAGGACAATTCCCCGGAACCACACAACGCCCATAACGCATGCATGCGAGTTTTAGGATTCGATTCACGGGCAAGTACCATCGCTTCTAATTTCTTTGCGATACCGGAATCGGTTGTTACAACTCTTCGTTCCTGCAGTTTTAGTTGGGCCCGTTGCCGATTGAAGATGTTTTCGTCTACGAGCAGATCCACCAATTGAGCGTTGCTGAGTTGGTCAAAGTTTTTGACTTTTGTCTTCGGGCGATCGCCGTGAACAATGCGGTACAGCCGGCCGTTACCTCGGTCGACACCCTCAGGATCGGCGTTTGCATCTTGGTAACAGTGGTAGCGGTCGTACCAGTCGAGGACATACATGCATCCGTCCGGACCGACCTTTTGGGCCACAGGCATAAACCAAACATCGTTGGCGGTCATGAAATCCGGTTCGCCAAATCCGCGGTATGTTGAACCGAAACGCTCTACGCGATCGCTATTGAGGCAACCTCCGTGGATGTTTCCCATATAGAGTTTGTCGCGATACTGCTTTGGATAAGCAGGGGAGTCAAAGTATTCGATTCCGCAGTAAGCAGCCATCTGGTGCTGATGCTTGACGATCGAATCAGCCGGCCAAGTATGCGGCGGGTAGGGCCCTCCTTGACGCTGGTAGTAGGCGGACTCACTCAAGTGCCACAAGTGATCGATCACGCAAGCGCTAATGAACGCGCTTCCCTCGGAATCAAATGCGATGCCCCAAGGATTGCTTGTGCCCTCGCAAAATAAATCGAATTTTCTAGTTACTGGATCGATCCGGAACATCGCACATGTAAAGTCAAATACCTTGCCTCCCTGCTCGATGACCGATCGATTGAATACCCCGTTCAAGCCATAAAGGCATCCGTCGGGGCCCCAAGTCAATGCATTGGGTAGTTCGTGGGTATCGTCACGACCAAATCCTGTGACAACGACGGTTTGCTTGTCCGCAACATCATCTCCATTAGTGTCTTCGAGGAAGAGCAGATCGGGCGCGTTTGCAACCCAGACACCGCCATGTCCAACGGCAATCCCCGAAGGGATATTCAACCCCTCCGCGAAGATCTTTACCGATTCCGCAACTCCATCGCCGTCCGTGTCCTCCAGGATCTTGATCCTGTCTCGTCCGGGGCCTGGCTCGCGTCTCGGGTACTCGAAACTTTCTGTAACATAAATCCTGCCGCGATCATCAAATGCCATGGCGACCGGGTTCATGATGCTGGGTTCGCTTGCAACCAATTCGACATGGAATCCGTCCGGAACGGTCATCTTGGCGATCGCTTGAGCCGGCGTTAACGCTGGGCCTGGCGGTGCCGATTGGCGTCGAGGGATAAACTCATCGGCGAGTGCGACGTTGCTTGGCGAACCCGCCAATGCTGCTAATATCAAAATGGAGAACCGCGGGCGGGGTATTCGGAGGGTGAATCGCATGGAGGGATTCCTTTCAGGAGAGGTATCTAAGGGCCTCCCCATTGTAGCTACAATCGGAACACTCTGCATTGCAGTAACCAATGCACCGCATATCGCAT
>CAIXME010000139.1 GCA_903920425.1 uncultured Pirellula sp.
CATCAGTGAGAGTTCTCGACGCGATGATGTCGGTCTTCTTGCCGCCAAATTCTATCGCCATTGTGTCACCTGTATTGGTCACAATACGCGGATCTAATAACCGGATGGTGATCACAGTGCCCTTCGGTTGCTGCGCGAAAGAGTTACTGCATGCGAAAAGAATCGCGGTTATCATCAGTACTGCTCTTAACATGCAATTCTCCATGTCGAAAAACGCCTACAATCACCTCACGGCGGGAGTAGATTTACCATTTCCAAAAAACACCGTCCGCCGCTGTGATGAATCAATCGTCTGGTTCCCTACGTTCTTATCGCCCCCGGCAGAACGGCTTTGAGTATATCCTGTTTGCAATTGAAGCCGCAAGCAGCTCTGTCGTTCGCTAGTTTTGCTGGCTCGAATGCTCGTAGCGACGACGAATAAGTGTGAGACTCAATGAAATGAACCACAGATTTCACAGATGACCACGGATAAGGCTTGAACATTGGCAACGTCCATCTGCGTTATCCGTGCAATCCGTGGTCAATTAAAGCCCCCTCAATCCACGCATGTTCATCGCCAGTTTCGAAGCATATCTGTTTTGCCAGAAAGCACTGTCCGCAGCCGAGGTGCATCACCCCTGTTTCCCGATGTTTTGTTGAATCGGCAAAGCGGCTTGGAATATAGCCGGTTTGCAATTCGCGGCCGACCGTCGCCTTGTGTGGATCGCTCTAGTCTTTGTCGGTCTGAGAGAATAATGGGAGTTATCGAGGCGGAACAATATGCTGAACGCCATCCATGAGGTTTTCGTAAGTACCTGGATCAAATTTCGGGATCTTGCCAGCCAAGAGCATGTTGAAAGCCAAAAGGACGGTCGGATAAACTTTGTTTTCAAAACAACCAAACACATAGTGGAATGGGTAGATGCCGACAGTCCTTTCCTTATCGAACATGGCGACGACGTTCAAGTCATCATGGTCATGTTGTATCATGTTGATCCATTCCCAGCCGAATTGTCGTTGCATCTGCGCCCCCCACAGGGCGCCGATCGGCACCGCACGTTCTTGCCAATTATCGATACGTTGAAACCACTTTTTCTTCGGTGGATCCGCAATGAACGAATTGATTGCTTCTACAATTCGGAGAGGAGCTTCGTCAAATGAAACACCAATGAGTTCCGCTCCCTCGATCGCGGCACCGGGTAGGTGAGTAGAAGTCTTCTCTCTAAGCGGCAACTCGGTTACGTTCATGTGATACTTTTGCTTGAAGGAGACGAACGAGCGGCATCACCCCGGGGTGAAAATAGAACGAGGGCAATGACCAAAATCGAAAGTTCGTGCGCACGACATTGTTAGTCTTATTCGGCCTTGTGGTTTTACCTCTAAGAAGCGAATCAGCGTGATCATTCCGGAATTGATGAGCGTGTATGCGAGACCGTAACAAATCCGCCAATCAAGCAGCCCACAATAGCGCCAGAACACACAAAAACATCATGCGAAGTCTGGTCTGCCCCAAAAAATCCTCCGTCCTGAACCAGAATCTTAGCATACGTGTTACCTCCCAAATACGAGAGCCCAAACGCAATGCCGTATCCGGCGATCGTGTACGCAAGACATACGGCTGTAACCTTTAGGGATCTTCTAGCGGGCGATTGATTGTTAGTAGTCATACAGTGACTTGAAGGACGAACGTCCCAGATGACAAAGTAGGCAAGTAAATTTACTATCAGGAAACGGCCGATCCGCGATTTCGGGAGATCGATTTGCTATCGGGCATTTCGAAGTTTCCCGTGCGTAGAAATCTCACCGTCTTTGAGCAAGCTGTTCGCGACAGCAACAGCGAATTGTGCGTAGCGAACAATGTCTCATGAACCCGTTCTCCAACAAGATGCGTGTTCCCTACCGGAACCAATATATCATAGCGTGCGGCAATAATGCCAACGTCAAGATCGCGTGGACCTCGCAGCTGATTCACGTAACTTGAGTGTCGATCCGACAACTCACGCGTTGGAACAACTACGCCGCCGATTAACATCGAGGCCAATCTCGCGACAGGCGAGCCGCCATTTGGTGGCGCAAGCAGCACAAGTCTCCCGAGGTTGGGCAAGGGGGAACGGTTGAGTGCTGCCC
>CAIXME010000140.1 GCA_903920425.1 uncultured Pirellula sp.
GCGAAAACCCTTTTTGTGCATCCAGCGCAGGATGGGCCCGTAGCGATCGCTTGGGTTAGCCCCATAGACGGACAGATAGCCATTCAAGGTCGCATTGCGGATGCGCATCCAGGAGGGAACAACGGAGTCAGCTGGCGTATGGATCTTTTCGCCACGGACCACTCAAGCCTTCTCCAACAAATGATCGCAGTCAACGCTCAGCGCGCTATTCTTATGACCAAACGCAACGAACTGGTTGCTCAGAGCCCAGTGCGGGAGTTTGCCTATGCAGTTACCGAAGGTACCGTGGCCAATGCTAAACTGCATTTGCGAGGTGATCCAGAGAAGCTAGGAGACGAAGTACCTCGACGTTGGCTTGATCTCTTTGGAGGAGAGACGGTATCTGATACTTCTGGCAGCGGTCGATTGCAATTGGCGAATTGGTTGAGCGATGCTTCCAACCCGCTGGTTTCACGCGTGATGGTCAATCGCATCTGGCAACATCACTTCGGAAAAGGCCTCGTTCCAACACCCAATGATTTCGGTACCCGCGGCATTCCTCCCACGCACCCCGAGTTACTCGATTGGTTGGCGGGTAAGTTCATTGAATCTGGCTTCAGTGTGAAATCCATGCACCGCTTGATTCTGAATTCCGCTACCTATAAGCAAGCGTCGGAGCGGGCGTTGGATCCAGCTAATGACCCTGCATCGACGATCGATCCCAACAACACTCTCTTGTGGAGGTTCGACCGACGCCGATTATCTGCAGAAGAGATTCGAGATAGTTTGCTAGTTGCCAGCCAACAATTGGACAGGGAACCCGCAGGAGCGCATCCATTTCCATCAACTAATACCTGGGGATTCACACAGCATGGGCCGTTTTCGGCCGTCTATGAAACAAACAAACGAAGCATTTATGTGGTAACGTTGCGCAATCGACGACACCCATTTTTTGGTTTGTTTGACGGAGCAGATCCCAACGCATCGACGCCGCAGCGGCAAGTGACAACTGTACCGACTCAATCGCTCTACTTTCTAAACGATCCGTTCTTCCACGCACATGCTGATTTGATCGCGAGACGCTTGATGATCCAATCCGAAACGGACCAACGCTTGGATGAGCTGTTTCAAATCGCATTCCAACGCTTGCCAACCGATGCAGAACGGAGCACTGCTGCGACATTCGTGTCGAGTTATATGTCGACGGTAACAGACGACTCGGCAAAGGACGCAGCGTTCGTCGCATGGTCGGCACTTACGCGTGCAGTACTCGCCAGTAACGAACATCTTTATTTGGACTAGAACCATGACACACCCGAATGCAGCGCCCAATCGCCGTCGTTTTGTTCGTTCGGCAGTTGCAAGCTCGTTGTTGATGCCAGGAATTCTTAGTGAGATTCTAGCGGCTGACTCGAGTGAAACCACGAATCCACTCTCACCTAAGCCCCCGCACTTTCCCCCTAAGGCCAAATCGGTCATTTTTCTTTTCATGAGCGGAGGTGTCTCGCACGTCGATTCGTTCGACCCCAAACCGAAATTGATCGCAGACCATGGCAAAGAAGTTGTCTTTGACCATCCGGAGACACGCAATCGGCCCGGATACGAAAAGATATTCTTGAAGCGACCAGACTGGAAATTCTCGCCTCGCGGTCAAAGCGGCATTGAAGTGAGTGAACTATTCCCTCACATTGCAAACCAAGCCGATGATATTGCGTTTATTCGCTCGATGCATACGAGCCACTCGAATCACTACAATGCGACGCTGGGCATGCATACTGGGTCTTTCGCTTTTGCGAGACCCAGCATCGGTGCATGGATGAGTTATGGACTTGGTACAGTCAACCAAAATCTCCCGTCGTTTTTAGTGCTTGCGCCGGATATGCCTTACGCAGGTACGCAAGTATGGGCTTCCGACTTTTTGCCAGGAGCTCATCAAGGAACACGCGTAATGCCCGGAGCAGAACCCGTCGCAAATCTTACGCGACGCGTTCCATTGTCCCAACAGCAGGAACTTGAGTTACAGGTTTTGAACTCCTTAAATAAATCTCACCATGCAAAGCGCATGGATGATCCCCAATTGGCCGCGAGAATCAAGTCCTTTGAAACGGCCCATGGAATGCAAACAGAGATGCCTGCAGCCCTGGATTTATCGCAAGAGTCCGATGCAACACTGGCACTCTATGGCTTAAAGAGAGGCGAAACAAATGGATTTGGCTGGCAGTGTCTGGCTGCTCGCCGGTTAGTTCAGCGAGGCGTACGATTCGTTGAATTGATCCATACCGGCTCAAGCGGAAACTGGGATTCGCACGGCAACATGGCTGACCATGGGCGATTGGCACCTCAAGTCGATCAGCCAATCGCAGGCTTGATCCAAGATTTAAAGCGACTTGGAATGATGGATGATGTTTTGGTTGTTTGGACCACCGAATTCGGGCGAACCCCGTTCAATAACACCGCGGACGCGCCAGGACGTGAACACCACAACTGGGCATTCACATCTTGGCTAGCCGGTGCAGGCGTCAAGCCAGGATGCGTTCATGGAGCGACCGATGAATATGGTATCCGAGCAACCGAAAAGCCAGTGCATGTGCACGATTTTCACGCAACGATTCTTCATTTGATGGGCATTGATCACGAGCGACTCACCTATCGCCACGGTGGTCGCGACTATCGCCTTACCGACGTCGCTGGTCATGTCGTTAAAGACATACTGGCCTAAGCCAGTGATTGACCGATTACGTTTAAGGTGCACCAATGATGAAGAAAATCCTGAGCATTCCATCGATCCGCTTGAAGGCAATCGTTTTCATTCTGGTGGTCACAATTCATACACATTCGCTCAACGCTCACCCGCCTGAATTCCATCAGAAAGTGATCAAGGCGGGTAAAACATCGACACTGGCTGCCAACCCAAAAGTGGCTGACGAGGCGGACCGACAAATAGCCTATTTTCAATTTGAATTCTTGAGCGCGGTGGCACTCCAATGCCCCACGGGAATCCAACCAGTCGTAATCCAACAATCGCTCGCAGAGCTCCATCTCGCCACACAATCACCGCAGGCATTGCCACTGCAAGAGTTGCTGGCCAAGCGTGCCTCATTGCATGCTCAACTGAGAGACTTGCACACGGTGATTGAATGCAACTGGAGTACAGCGGGACTCGTCGTAGCAAGCGAAACACCTCCCATCGGCATCGCGCGAGGGCTCTCTCGATGCGTACTTCTCGAAGTACGGAACAGTGATCCAGTTCCAGCTGATATTTCCGTAAGCGTCGGCCAATCCAAGCAAAACTCGGTTCCGTGGACTGTTCTACCATCGCGATTTCAGTTTTTCCTAACGACTCTCAACGCAGATACGCCAATAGCCCGCATTGAACTCAAAGCAGGTAACGTATCCCATGAGTTGGCCGTCGCAATACAACAACTCGAACCAGCTCGAATTCGCGGAAAGATACTCGATCGCGATGCGAACCTCCCCACAGCAGCGCGAGTTTGGGTCGAAGGATGCGATCACCAGTATCGAAACGCCGGTCCGTTTGAGTTGAATCGATCCTTTCAGGAAAAGCCATTGTTGCTTTCTACGGTACCACGAGCTTACCGAGTACCCTTTTTCTACGCAGATGGAACCTTTGAGATCGATGTCCCCCCTGGACCAACTGTCGTCACTCTCGAACGTGGCTTCGAGCATAAGCTCATCAAAGAAACGCTCGACCTAAAGCCTGGTGAAATCCGCGATGTGACCTTGTCATCCAGTCGTTTTGTCGATTTGAAAAAACAAGGGTGGATCAGCGGAGACACACTCATCCACTGGGTGACCAACGCTTGGAATGTTGATCTGCCCATCGAAGACCTCGCCATGGTGCAACGGGCAGAGGACTTGCGCGTTGCCAATAATCTTACACTGCTCCATCGCACCAACATCGACGCCTTTATCAAACCGTCACAAGCCCCAATGGGTCCAATAGAAAGGCTATGTAACAGCGACTACCATATCGAAATGGCTGAGGAGTATCGCAATCAGAACTTGTATGGGCACCTCTGTTTTTTGAACCTAAAGTGGCTAGTGATGCCCATCGGTACTGGTCCTCAGATCGCAGGCGACGACTCACTCGATTACCCGATCAACAAGCCAGCGATCATTCAGGCTCGGGAACAGGGCGCGATCAGTATTGAAGCGCATGGTATCGGTGCCAATCACGAGCTTCCATTGAATGCAATCCACTCCCTCACGGATTCGCTCGATCAAATTGATCCTGATGACTACTATCGCTTGCTGGACTGTGGTTTCCA
>CAIXME010000141.1 GCA_903920425.1 uncultured Pirellula sp.
CGATGGTGTGACGGTCGCTCGCGGATGCATTGGTAATCCATGGATTTTTGAACAGTGCCAAGCGATCTTCCATGGAAAGCCATTGCCACCACCGCCGACTCTGCATCGGCAACGCGACGTCATACTCAATCATTTTCAACTTGCAGAAGAGCTTTACGGTCGCGAACGAGCGGGTGTGCCGATGCGAAAATTCGGAATCAAGTACTCGACGCTGCATCCGCAATCGCTTGAAGTCCGCGAGAGTTTCGCACGGGTCAAAAACTTAAATGATTGGTCCGCCGCTTTGGATAAATGGTACTCGGTGGATGGACCTGGCATCTATCCAGGATCGGATACCCGCGAGTCTGAATGTGAGTGATCTACATCGGATCTCGCTTTCTACCCACTGGCAGATTCAAATCCAATCCAAGTCCGTGCTCATTGCACAGTATGCAGGTTTGGAGATGCCTGGCTTGGTGGAGCAAAATTACTTGGTTGCGAGCAGGACATTCCATAAGCCATCGGGTTTGTCGAATATTCACATTGTACGTTTCTGTTTTTCTCCTTCGCTGGACGCATTGGCCTACGTAGAAGGTGCCGGGGCGTTACCATTATGTATGGCAAACAGTTTGGCGTCCGCGAATATCACAGATATGATGAAGTCAACGAATCGTGTGATAATTCTGTGGCCTAGTCCCTTCGAACCTTTCCCTGTCCTCCCTGAGCACTTTTCAGCATGGTTAGAAATCGAAAACGTCCCGCCAGCAAATTCTTGAGTCGTTTGTATTCTCGCAAACTCTTGGTCTTTACGACCTTGTTCGTCGGTTTCCTATTGGGATGCAACAAGCCCTTACCGGCAACGTCGACTTCTCCTGATCAACCTGTAGCAACAGATGAACAACAGGAAAAGAACAAGGAGCCATCCAAGACGGAACCCGCAAAGCAAGTGGTTGCTCCTAAGGCTGACGCCAAGCCAGAGGAATTGCCCCTCGATCCCAACGTTTCCGTGGAAGGTTTGTTGGCCAACCGATTGTCACCTGATGATCTCGCAGTGGGTTGGATTCGTTTGTTCGACGGACAATCACTGATGGGTTGGAAGAACACAGGAAACGCAAATTGGAAGGTCGAGGACGGGACGCTCCTAGCCAACGCCGGTGATCCCGGGCTTTTGTGCACCTCAGTTCGCTTTTCCGATTTCGAATTGACGCTTGAGTACAAAGGAACGGACACGACCAACAGCGGCGTGTTTTTAAGAACTCCGAATGTGCCCACAGACCCTGCCAAGGACTGCTACGAATTGAACATCGCTCCCGTGGAGAACCCGTTCCCGACAGGTTCTCTGGTTGGGCGAGTTAAGGTTTCGGAACAAGTGGATGAGCCTGAGTCTGGCGAATGGCATACCCTGCATGCCTTGGTCGATCGAGAAAAGATCCAAGTTTGGGTAAACGGCCAACAGTCTGTGGAGTATACGGACACCAATGGTTTGACCAATGGATTCATCGGACTGCAGTTCCGGGAAGGTACGATCCGTTTCCGCAATATTCGAGTACGACCGATTACCTACGGCATTTTACCTGCCAAAAATCTAAGTGACTTTAATGCACCTGCAGGCAACGTAACGGCGGAACTGGATAGCAACGGTTCGCTGTTGTTGACTGGGGGCAAAGGGCATTTAGAACTGCTGCAACCGCATGCCAATTGTTGTATTCAGCTTTCTGCTCAAACCTTGGCTGAGAACGTAAACTCCGGTCTGTTTTTTCGATGCATCCCCGGAGAGGATATGAACGGCTACGAATGCCAAATCCATCATGGTTTTAAAGAGGATAGACGTAGGCCGGTCGACGCGGGGAGCGGAGCTATTTTTCGACGAGCCAACGCCAAAGCAGTTCTCTCTGATGAGAATGAAAAGGCCTATATCACCGTTATCGCGGACGGGCCTCTGTTGAGCACGTGGGTCAACGGAGTTCAAGTAGTCGAGTGGACCGATACGCGTGCCCCAAATGAGAATCCGCGTAAAGGACTGCGCACCGAAGCAGGTACGATGATGCTACAAGGCCACGACCCTGGTTGCAAAATCCGTTTCGATAGCCTTAGCATTTGCCCATTGCCCTAGTCTCGGTACTGTCGAGCTTCGGGCTTGTTATTTTACCGCTTTGCGGATGTTCTTGATCAGAACCAACGATCGGTCGGTTCCATTGGAATGGTTCCGGTCAAAGGTAGGCAGGGTGCGAGCCAAGTAGCCTGCGATATCGCTGGCTTTCTCATCGGACATGTCGCGAACGATTTGCAGCAATGAGTTTTGGTCTAGGCACGAGTACTGGATCGGCGTCGATGATTTCTTGTTCCGCGTCGGCACAGGCTGAGGACTGCTGTCGCTCAGGATGCTCGATGAGAATGCAAGAAGAATTTCCCCCGGCTGCAAGTTGAATCGGTTGCTTGCGAACAACGTATCGGGATGTTCCGCGACGCGAGGACTTTGAGTGCCAATAGGACGGAAACCGCGATGCGATATGATAAAGGATTGGATATCGCCAGCGCTACAAATCGATCCATAACCGGTTACAGGATTGATTTGGATCAAGCTCATCGACGCAGTCCAGTCGGCTTCTTGCATGCTCCACATCGTATCGTTTACCGAACGCATGATGGACAATGGGTTTTGGTTCCCTTTCCATAGGTTGCGCACAATCGACTGGATGCCTGTTGAAACGATGGCCCCATCTGGTCCTTGTTGGGTCGCATTTCCCAGGGAA
>CAIXME010000142.1 GCA_903920425.1 uncultured Pirellula sp.
GCCTTGATTCGCTCGGCGTCCGGGCGGGCAGGACGCGAATCCCTTTCAAACATCGTGTTGAGCATCAACTCCGCACCATCACGCTTTAACCATACCCAGTCGCATTGATCGCAAGGAGATGATTGCTGGACGATCTCGAATCCAAGACGATCCCGGTAGAACAAAAGCGAAGTGGGCATGTCGAAGACCTGAATTAATGGGCACATTCCGCGAATTTTTGGAGGTGTCATGATACTGATTCTTGTCCAACCGAAAGTTTGCGACGTTGCTGTAACGAAGTGAGATTTCTAAACGTCAATGCCGTCGCTTCGCCGCTCGGCACCAATCGAATCACTTTGCCCCTTCGAGGGCCGACGAACCCCAAGCGTTAGTATAGAACATGAAAGAGATACAGCGACGATCAAGGCTATTCCGACCAAACCAAGCCCCTTGTCGCTGCTGGTTCCCACGATCATTGCCATGACTAGCGGTATCATGGCTGTAAAGCCAACGCCAACATAGCTGAGCCTCCTTGACTCAGAATCAACTTGGCAACCCAATGAGCGAATGCGATAAACCAGCCCTCCGAGCGGCAGCCCGACAAGCACAAGGAGGTATCCGATTGGATTTGGTGGCGCTAAGGTATCGAACGGGTTTGTGATTAGCGGAGCTCCTAGAAGTCCGCCGACAAGTCCACCAATCGCAATATGCATAATCGGGCTTGGGGTGATCTCAGGCATAATCAAAAGTGGCTCAGCAATCAGTCTAACGAGTCAATGAAACAACAATACCTCGGGGGACGCAGTGACACACGATGAGCCGAGCCACGGCCTACCAAATTGCATTGAGAAACCGCGTGGACCACCGCTCCGATTAAACCGTTTGTTATAAGCGTTTCTGAGCCCCCCGCCACCCATGGAACGTATCCAGAATTCTTGCGCCATCGTGAAATTTATGGTTGATCAAGTGCGATAATTCAGTGTGCCTTGAAGTGGAACAAACGAACTCCGAAAAGAAGTAGGGATCGATGGGATCACCGGTATCTTCCATTAGCACTTCTACGATTTGCCCCGAATCTTTGTTCTCAAAGCGACAGTGCGCACCATGCTCGTCAATCTGCCAGCATTGGGCAAGCGTGCCAGATCTCAATTGATCAGCAAGAGCTTGGGAGGTGCTTAGATAGTCATTCACTGCTGCCGAAATTCGGTCAACGTTATTCAAGATTGCAGAATCAGCAATAACGCCAAGGACGGTGACTTGTGCGGGGATCAACGTCGGGCTGCTTTGGAACACACTAAACGACGGAAGTGCATCGGACAAATCCGCGATTAAGGCTTTCAGTTCGTGCGAAAGAAGCGAAGGAAATCGGAGGATCACAAATCGATCACCGTCGGCTTGGGAAGCGAGTAAGTCGGCGTTCGGAACATCGAAAACCGACTTGCAGTCAATCCACACTGGTTCCTTCATCACATTCATAGGTTCATAATGTCACAAGCCCAATAGTCAAGGCAAGCTGAAGTTTCATTTCATCGAGTCACCCACCGCGATTTCGGTGCACGTGAATGTCATTGGCTCTCTCTGTCTAGAGAATCGAGCTCGGCGATATCCCGCCACCAACAACGCTTTGCATTGTAAACATCCCATAGAATTGGAAACATGGCGTCGTGGATGTTATCGCTTGTTTTACATCGAATCGACTTTACTTTTCCAAACGTCTTCCACGGAAGAAGCCTCGCATTCCAAATGTTCCGAACTCTGATACGGCCTATTGGCGCAATCAATCCTGCCGCAAACATGGCCCCCATGCACAGTCGACCAACCTCCTCATTTGGGCACACGATTCTCATCATGCCACGGTTGCTAGTACCCAACATCCATTGACGGGTTGCAAGATATCGATCCCAGTCCGGAAGTCTTTCGAGTTCCCAAAGGTGTCCTCCTGACTCTGTCATCGAGTAAATTTTCCCATCAACATAATCGCGGGTTTCCACTCGCCATACCTTTCCAACGTGGCATCTCAGAAACCCTCGAGACACCAGTGAGGCGAGCGTCAATTCTAAGTCTGAATCGTCGAGACTGTGCGAATAAAGACAATTCATGTGGAATGAATAGTCTTCGATTCGGAGATGATGAAAAGCAAGACGCATATCGAAAAGGAAGTCGAACAGCAGCAACTCGTCATCCGACAGGTCTGTTGCATTGGTTCGGCTAGGGGGTGTTTGCATTTTGGTCGGATTCTGTTCCCGATAACGTATGTCGAGCCACTCGCCGCGACGAGTGTTCTATAAATTCAATTCGCCAAATCTCGCGGCTGAGGAGCAACGCCGGATCCTCTTGTGGCATCATTGTATCGGCCAATTTGCCCCATTCAATCTTCGCGATCTTCGTGTCGCTTTATCGTCAATCGGTATATCTCTTCCCTGAAGCAACGTGGACCGACAGAAGCCATCGTTTACTTTACCACGAAGAGCACGAAGATCACGAAGGGGATCGGAAGGAGTGATTTTTAACTTATGTTTGATAGCGGTGATACGTATCAGCTGTTCGGTCATTGTCGACAATCGATTGAATTGTCTTTGCATCGCGATGTTCCTGCCAAGGATGAAAGGCAACATCGTTGCGAATCTAGTCAATCGCTTGGCGTTTAC
>CAIXME010000143.1 GCA_903920425.1 uncultured Pirellula sp.
ATCCTGCTCGGCCGAATCAGCTTGCTGTTGCAACGATTCCACACTGCTTCGAGCTCATCTCGGACCGACCGAAATCGATCACAATCGCTGTTTAGGCTGCTTATCCGGGTTTGAGCCACTGCCTCTAATGCCGCAGAATACTCGAGTCTCTTTAGCATTTCCTCGCGTTCGTGATCGAGTTCCAGCACCGCTTGCTCGGTAGCAGCAAGTTCTGCATAGCGCATCGCAAGTTTACAATCTAGATCTGCGATTTGAGGCTCTAAATCGGAGAAGCGCTGAATTGCTTGCCGCGACTCTAAAGCGGCCTGTTGGTGTTCGCTCAAGTATCCGGTAGCGGCCGCGCTCTCTTGACGAATACGGACAAGCTCGACGTTGGTCTCTGCAAAATCCAATCGCAATTGCTCCAATTGGTTCTCCATTTCTTGCAACATCGATCGCTTGGCTACAATCCCGGTATCGAGCTCGGCATTTTCGGCACGCACACTTTCGAGCGTTTCACTCGCTGCCTTGAAGCATTCGTAATGCTGATCCGCTTCGGTGGAAAGCGTGCTCAGCTGCTCGCTCGCTTTCGCCACCTCTGCCATCACATTCTCTAGATCCTTCGTCTTTATATGAAGACTTTCACTCACATCAAACGATTGCAGTTGGATCCGTTCGAACTCCTCATTCGCCATTGACAGAGACAAATCGATCTCACTCAATTGATTCTGACGCGACTGGACAGAATCATGAAGAGAAGCGATACAACACTGCAACTCCGATTGCTCTTCTTGAAGCAATTTCAGATTGTTCTGTATCGCAGTTAACTGCAATCGACCTTCTTCACGAAGTGCGTTTGTCCCTTCTAACTGGACCGTCAACGACTGCAACTCCGTTTCGATCTCTTTTACCCGTGTCTCCTCTTCGTGAGCCCGTGCCGCTTGCTGGCTCGCAACACTATCCAACTGATCTTTTGCCGCATCAATTTCTTTGGTCAAGTGACGCAATTGCGTTTCCAATTCGATCTTTTCGATATGACTCGCTTGTAAGCATTTCTGCGCCTCTTCAAACGCCTGGGCGGCTTGTACCCTTTGCCTTTCGCACTCGATCGATTGCTGATTTAGCGCAATGTTCTTTGATGCAATATCTTCGTTACGTTGCCCGAGCTCGTTAGCTACTCCGAGCAATTCGTCAATCTGCGAGACGGCTATCGACATTCGCCTATTCACATCCAGCGACTGCGACCCGGCATCCCGCTTTCTAAAGGTAATGTCATGCAGTAAACAGACTCCAGCCAATAAATAGACGATCGTAATCCCGAAATTGCAGATCACGAGCTGTGGCAAACTTGCTCTTTGTACAATGAACTGACCGTTCAGAAAGCTCGATAAAATAATCGCCAAACCGAAAAGAGCGTACGTTATCCGTCGAAGCCCTTGGGATCGAAGCTGCTTTTCCGGCGAGGTCTCGAGAACCCAATTGCGAGTTTGTTCCTGATATTGCTGCAATAATGACTGAATGGTGACGAGCGCGCTGGCTGCCGCTGCTGGGCGAGCTTGCGTCTCGCGCAGCCCCGATGCCGCTTGCTTCATCGGATCCGTAACAACCATCTGCGCATCCTGCGGCAAAACGAGTGCCGCAAAGTCTAAGCTCTCAAGAGCTGAATTGTGAGCATTCATGGCTTTATCTTTTTAGTACGCCCGACTTTTCGAGATCCTTCATCCGTCGCTCGACCGTCTCCAACCGCGAAGCCAACAGAGAAGCGTCGCCGGTGATGGCCGTAACGGGAGATTCTACTTTCTTGTCCAGCGAGACGTTCCACCAATCCATCCCTATCTCTTTTGCTTTCTCAATGGAGCAAACAACGAGCCGGATCTGAATCGTTAGCAACTCGATATCCACGAGCTTAATGCGGATATCACCAGCGATCACAACGCCCATGTCCAGTACACGTTCGAGGATATCGGCGATTGACGCAGACGACGTGGCTGACTGAATTTTCATCTGACTCATTTTGTCCATCCATGTGTTTTTAAAGCATCCGCCTCAGATAAGTTTTCCGAGGGGGCCAAGATCCAAGTTCAATTCGCTACGAGCAATCCCAAATACTCCACACAGCTGATCGATAGCCTCGGACTGCTGCATTAGGCATTCGCCTACCTTTTCGATTTCATCGTCGTTAAGTGTCCCTTGATCCATTCGACGGATGGCTTGCCGCTCGAGCAACTCGTGGAGCAAATTCACAATTGCGACGGCTAGCCTGCCAAGCCCAAGTGCCGCATTGGATCCATCCAACTCAACTCTTCTTTGTTTACCTGGTTCACCTGCGCCTGCGTTGAGAAACTCTGGTATCTCCGCAGCCGAGAGATTATCAAGATCGCAGATCATGAGGCAGCCTTTCTCGCGGCAAGCGGATCGGTATCGGCCATACGCATACGATTCAAGCTATCTAAACTTGCAGGTCGTGTATCCAACGCGTCCATCGAGCAGATGAGTCCCCGCAAGCCAATGTAAAGCAAGTCGACTCCAGCCACGGAAACGACGATATCCCCACTCAACACAACTCCTTGATTGAGCATCCGATCAAGAGCGTCACAAAGCGAGATATGCTTGTTGAGATCCGGCTTTTCTGTTTGCATCGTCCTGGCATTCCTTTGACTGGTGATACACTACTTCATTCCGCTAATTTCAAAACTGCTCGAGGCGGTCTAATAACTCCGCCTCCAAGGAATCGAATTCGTCTTCGTCGATCTCTCCGCTCTCTAGCTTTGCATGTAGACCGGATAGCTGAGACATGACGTCCGCACGATCTTGTTCCTTTTGCTGCTCTACCGCTTTCGCGACTTCTTTTGCAATGAACAAGAATCCCTTAAAAGGAGACATAACCAAATCGTCTACAAAGAACATGCTTTTAATCCTCCATGGAAAGGGCAAGTTTCACAAAGCTATATGGAGGCCACGGTCCGTTAAAGGAAAACTGAAATGCATCGTCGAATTGAGATGCGGCCCGATAAACGGCTTCGGTAAACTCCTGTTCCTTATCGCGTCCGATCAAACATGCCATTCGTACGATCTCCGCCTCTGATCGTAATGTTTGAAGGTCCGTTTCCGTGCAAACCGACGCCAGAATACCAATCACAGCGTTGGTATGCATGTCGCGTTCAGCGCGAAGAGCTTGCTCAAATTGACGCCCCAACTCGATCTGTTCTTCTCTCGACGCTTGACCAGATGCGACGTAGTCTCTTGATTGAGCCAACTCCGGATAACGATCGATAAAGTATTGAAAAACATTGGGGGCGGTCCACTGAATACTCAAGAACATTTCGACCTGCCCTTGTATTCTTCGCAACTGCGATGCCAAAAGATCCGCGTTGCGCGCCAAAACAGATTCCACGCTTTGTGTGTCATCGGCGATCAACCCGAAAGCGACCGGCAGTGCATTCCAACGCTTGGCTATTTCGGTTACCACATGTTGATGGGCCGATAGGAGTTTTCGCTGTGGCCGAATCTTGGTTTCAGCAATCGGCGAGACTACTACCCCCAAGGCGCCGACGGTAACAATATCGATGGGAGCCTCGTTCAACCCAGTGTATTGCTGAGCTAGAATACTCACGGCATCCTCAGCATTTACAAAGGAGTAAATGTAGCGCCCGGTTGCGACTGTTGATTCAGCAATCATTGTTTGGTCTTTCTGAATTGAAGTGTCTCAAGGTTGGCTCAATATTGAATTGGAAATGCGTCCATGGTTGTCGGCACGCGAACAACCTCTGAATTCTCAATTTCCTGCTCCGCATTGACGAGATCCAGTAACGCAAGCTGTTCCGATGCAACGGCATTGAGCCTTTCGTCGATGATGGCAAGCCGCTTCAGCAATGCTTGCCGCTCAGTGATGCGCCTTGCTTTCTCCATCTCCAAAGTAGTCAGCTTTAGATACAACTCATGTCTCTTCTGAGTTGGCAGTGCGCGACGCGTCGTATGCGTGCGAAGAATTTGTAAACCACGACGATCCAAGCGACGATTCATTTTAGAATCCAGTCCGTGCAGTTACGATATGCTTCTCTGCCCCATTACCCATCTTTTGAACAGCTCAAAAAATGCTGGACAGCGATCCGTAATCCGTCGAAGCAGTCTAGTTTCGAACTGGCACTCTTGTTTTGCTGCCATCATGCGATGGCGGCTTTGGTAGTTGCCTGTTCAATGTGCTACGAAGAGAGTCGGTCTCAACACTCTCATCGGAAAGGTTTACCGCACCCGCGAATCTTTCCTCAACCTTTGGTTCTGCAACGTTTTTATTGCTCAGTGCAGAAGGTGCAACCACATCGCGTGGATTTGCGTCTTCTGGAGTGTGCAAGCCAGGCAGTTCGATGGATGTTGCAACAGCAACCTCCGCAGCGATCTGCTCCTGCAATCCGTTGAGCTTGGTAGTGACATTTCCAAGTGCTAATTCAACTCTGCGAACCACATTAACAGCGTCGTGCGAAGAGAGCGTATCGGCATTGGTCACCGCAGCGGTCGGAGCTGAATTGGCGGCACTGTACCTAGTACTTTTTGTAGCCAAACGCTTTACGATTGCATCGATGTCTTGACGCTTGATCCCACCTGGCGATTGGCGAATCGCATTGTAATACAACAGATCTTGGCAAGTTGCTATGAATACTGGATCGCTTGCATCAACTCTGCAACCACGAAAGTCAGCAATCGTGGCGATTGCGAGCGCCGCACGAATCGTCGGTCCTCCGTTCCCTCCTAGCCGGTCACGGAGATTACGAATGATGTCCACAATAATCGACGCATCTTCATGCGATCGCTTGCTCTTGGCTTCGACAATCGCCAGTTCCGTATCACGATCTTGGTGCGATACCTCAAGCGTGATCATCCTGTCCAGCAAAGCATCCTGTGTCTTGTGCACCCCGACGTACTCTTCGGGATTGGATGTAAAGATTGCTCGGAAATCTGGATGGACCTTGATGTATCCTTTTTCCTGGCTAGAGGAAGGAATATTGAGAATCCCCTCTTCCAGCACGCTCAGGAGAATATTGTTTGCCGTTGCAGGAGATCGAGTGAACTCATCGTATACCAACGTGTGCCCCTGTTCGCAGGCTGTCGTCAAACGATTGTTGGTCCACATGACCGAAACGGTCTCTTCTGTCTTTAGAATCGAACTGACGTAGTTATCGCGAATCGACTGTCGACGGTATCCCGAATCGCGTCCCACTAGATCAGATCCCTTAAGTTCATCGTCACCATGCAACATGGTACACGGGCGTGCCAACTGCGAGGCAATGTGCAACGCCAACGTCGTTTTTCCTGTACCAGCCGGGCCAGAGAGATGGACTGCATATCCGACGCTCAAATAGGCCAAAGCGCGATCAGTCAGGTCTTGAATTGATGGTGTGATTACGAAATCAGCACTTGGCTGCGGGATGAAGTCTGCCGTAATCTGTTTGGGCGGCGTAGCGGGGTTCGCTTGTTTACCTTTGACTGCGCCGCGACCTGTTGGGCTGTCCGAAATTGACATGATTCGAAACTCGATTTCCTTAACGTGGGATGCTGGTGTCTTCGATGACTAATGTTCGCAATCAATAGCCCTATTTGGCGGAGCTTACCCTACCCCAAATTCGACGGGTTGCACTGAGATCGTTGGCGTTTCGAGATTGCAACAAACGGCTCGTCGATTTAATTTGTTGAACCTGTGTTCGGATGGTCCGAATGGACTTTGCGACCTCGCGTGACCATTGCCGCGACATCTGCATTCTTTGACTTCGATTCTCTTCGAGCTCACGTTGAACAGACCGTCGATTCTTGGCAACGGATTGATTCAAACTGATTCGCTGCTGTGCACTCTTGGCACTTCGTTGATAGCGAATGCTCCTCAAACTTCTCGCGACAGATTGCTGATTTTCGCGATTGGTTGCCTTCAGCGAGTCGGATAACACCGATGCTTCGTGGACTGTCTCGCGTGCTACTGCACGTCTGGCTCGGCTAGCTTTTTCCAGCATTCGCTGCGTATCTCGGCGCATCTGCGACAGGAACTCGCGGCGTTCCAAATGGGAACGACTAATGGTGTCGGCTAAAGCCTGCATTGAATCTCGAAGCATTGTCTACGAATCCTAGGAACGGGAGGGTACTCGGTGTTTTGCGGCACATGCGATCAATGAACAACGCGAGAACCAGAGAGCGACTGCTAGCGCACTTACTGCCCAACCATGAAGGGCATTATCGTACTACCAACAAAGTCGCCTCTCTGATCACGCATTCACACATTAAGCTGGTGCTGCAGCAGTTGCGGTCAAACCGATCGCTTCTGCATACTTCAAGTATGTTTCAACCGATGCGATAACGATCCGTGCTTCAACAGAAAGCAATTCGATACCGACCAAGGAGACCTTTGCCCAAACGTCGATAACAACACCCTTATCCAGGATACGGTCAACAACTTCGGCCAAGCTTGACGAGTCAGTCGTCTTTTGTACAGATGCCATGCTCTGCATTCCTCTTATCTATAGTAATGAGATTACCGTTTCGCCTCACCACGCATCTTGCCCCTGATGTTCATTGACACGGCGGTTGTTAACGCAACAATCCGTCGTGCCGCTTCGCGGTGTGGACGTCATTGCATGATCAAACACAATCAAGCAACGAAGCGTGCATTCACACGCTGTCATAGTCTGCATTACATTATGGAGATAGCCAACGCACGGGTTCCTTTTGCACTTTTTTGCATAAGCAGATTTCTATTACCTCTGCGCATACGATTCGCTTTAACAATGCAGTCCACCTGAGCAATCATGACACTACGCGTAGAATGTCATTGCGTAAACGGTCGAGAGAAGACCTAGGCTACAGAACGATGTTCGATAAAGGAGAATGCGGGCCAGGGACCGTTCGCATATAAGGGCCGTGTTTCGCAAATCACATGATTGGAAACATAATCAAGAACCCTGTCGCAATGATCTTTTGCAACTAAAAGCGTTAGCTCTATTAACCAAGGATGCTTGTTCAAGCTGTTCGTAGGCTCCGCAATCGAAGCCGATTGAGGCGAAACGAGATCCAACTCGAATTCCCTTGCGTTGCATTTAAATGATCGTATCTCATCAGGAAATCGATTGCGAATTTCCAGCCCCTCTTGTTCCGCACGAGCCTTCCATTGGTTCGCTCGATTCGCATGGCGTTGTTTCGAGCGAAGATACGCTCCTCCGCCTCGAGTAGGTACATTCACGTTTCGATCGATGCACTGCGCCGGGTCAGCTGTTGAATCCGCTTCTTCTATCAGCCAACGCACCGCGATTTCGCGGAAGCCTGAGATCCACTGGAGCTGAGACAGCAAGACACCTTCGTTTACTTGAAGCGAGCCACGCAACGCATCGAATCGCATTCGTGTTCCAAATCGGACAGGCAGACATTCGCAACCTTCGAGCAACGCCAACATG
>CAIXME010000144.1 GCA_903920425.1 uncultured Pirellula sp.
CGGATTGCTGTTGCTATCCAGTCTCATTCGGCGTTGGCTGCTGCTCCGTCGTCGCCAGATTGTTGTATCGCAAGCTCGGCAACGCCTTGAGGATGCACGGAGGCGAGAGCCAGGTCCAGGCACAAATACGGCTGGCTTGACTAGCAACTTGACCGATGCAAGGACCGATTTGGCGCAGATCAACGCCCAAACGATTCGACTGGTACGCAGCACACTGGTATTCACAGCGATCGCAGCGGTTGCCTTTATTTGGTCCAGTGTTTTGCCTGCGGTCGGAGTACTCGAATCCATCACCATATGGCCGGTGGAGGGTGGTACGCCCATCACGTTAGCGAACATGCTGATTGCCATTCCAACGATCATCATGACCTTCGTCGCGGCAAGGAATCTTCCGGGCCTCTTGGAGATCGCACTGCTGCAGCACTTGCCATTGGAAAACGCTGTTCGTTATGCCATCTCGACGTTATCGCGTTACACCATTTTGATCCTCGGTATTGCATTGACGTTCAACAGCATCGGAGTGCGATGGGCGAGTATCCAATGGCTGGTTGCAGCGCTGGGCGTGGGCCTTGGATTTGGTTTGCAGGAGATCTTCGCCAACTTTGTATCGGGTCTGATTCTGCTGTTTGAACAACCCATTCGCGTCGGGGATGTCATCACATTAGGTGACACCACCGGTAGCGTGTCGAGAATACGCATGCGCGCCACGACGGTTACCAATTTTGATCAGCAAGAATTGATCATACCCAACAAAGACCTCATCACGGGGCGATTGCTAAACTGGACTCTCACCGATTCAACGAACCGAATGATCATCCAGGTCGGGGTATCCTATGGTTCGGATCCCGAGCTTGCGTGCACGCTGCTCAAAGAAGTTTGCTCCAAACATCCGAACGTAATGAATGAGCCTGCTCCGTCTGCGTTCTTCGAAAACTTTGGGGACAGCACTTTGGAGATCAAAGCGCGTTTCTTTCTCGCCAATTTGGATTTGAGATTGCCAACACGCCACGATTTGCATTCGCAAATCCTGAAGCGGTTTGCCGAAGCAGGCATCGAGATTTCATTCCCACAACGGGACTTGCACATACGTTCGTTACCCCTGGGGTTATCCGCATTCCTTAACGGGCAAGACAATGCAGCCACTCCTGCAAATCGCAAGCAAAACGAACGAGAAGCTCAGGTCGGTCGCGACGCCAACAATCCTACGTCAACAGCGAAAACGACGCCCAATTCAAGCTCGGGTGCGATCGTGATTGGAGAGTAGGTAAAGATCGCTTTACTTTTGCACCCCGCAATCGGGTTATATGCATCAATCTGTCACCACAAAAATTGTGGATTGTTCTTAACCAAATCTAGTTTTTCCGACGGCACTTCCGATATTATTAGGTGTTGAAAGTGATGACCGTTTGCGGCACCAAGCTTCACCCAAACCAAATGCAATTGTTTATTCCGTATGTTGCTTTAAGGGAGGAAGACGAAATGTCTGCTGATTGGTTTTTCATGAAAAAGAGTTTCTTCGGTGGTGCGAAAACAGTCGGGCCGATTGGCGAGATTGATTTCATGCACAAAATTGAAAAAGGAGAAATATCGCCAGAGACCATGGTTTCGAGTACATCGAAAACGCATGGCCATTGGATGCACTTGAAAGAAATCCGTGTTGCCTATCAACACTGGAAGAAATCGCATCCAACTGCAAACGGTGCCGCATAGGTTCCGATTTAATTACGCGACGCGCAGACGCTGTTGTCTGATGGCTCCGTTGCGCGTCGTGTCGGCCGTCACGGGACAGTTCTCCGATAGTGACGTTTCTTGTCTGAGCTCCTTGTTTTGCGTCACAAGGCTGCGACGTGCATCTGCTGCACACTCGATTCGCTCAGCTGTTCCATCATGCGCTGAGCCCGTTTTGCCTATTGAGCATTTCCTCGCGGAGCGCACGCAGGCCTCGTTTGAGTAAACCCGCGACCGCCATTTCTGACTTGGACATTCGATCCGAGATATCCTTGAGCGACATCCCCTCGAGGTACCGCATGCGGATGGCATCGCGTTGTGTCTCTGGAATCTGTTCCATGCAGCTAGCAAGAAACACAGAGGCTTCATCGCGCATCATCCGTTGACTTGGGGACGATGACTCGGAAGGCACGATGTCGGCCATGCCGAGCGAGCTGCCTCCTGACTCGGAAGTAACGCGAAGGGTGATCTCTTTTCGAGCGGAGCGTTTTTGGGCGGCCAAATGCTGTTGATGGGCCGTCGACACGTTATTCCGAAGGATGTTACGGAGCCAGGCCAGAAGCGATTCGACGGAGTCTCCGCGAAAGCTCTGGAAGTCTCGTGATGCTTCTAAGAACGTGGTCTGGACAACATCCGAGAAATCGAGTCTCCCCTGCAATCGCTCATCCAGCAATCGCTGGGCGATGACATTCAGATAGGGGCGAAAGCGATTGAGCAGCTCCCCTTTGGCGTTTTCATCGCCGTTTTTGGCTCGATCAAGAACCTGCTGTGTATCGAAAAGCATAGCGGTCTCGTTTGCCTAAACCATGGGAGTGAAAACCAAACGTATTTTGGACCGAAGTCGCCAACCAATCAAGGCTCGAGGCGTATTCCTCGTGTCAAATCCGGACAGACAGATGGGCTGCGATATGAAAATGACTTTACGAAATGCGAAAGTTTGGGGGCTATACCCTTGCATTTCAGGATCTAAACTGGCACATTCTGGCTTCTCGCAGCGCTCCATGCTTTTCTCCCGGCGAGACTAGATCGGGTCGAATTCCAACTTGGTTGCGAATGAGAAACGACGACCATCATGATCATGCCCAGTCTGCATTCGTAGACATGCGTGCTGATTCCAGTGCGGAAGGTTTTTATTCGCGATTCACTTACCCTCAAGATTTATTCCCTATGCAAACGGCAAAAGAGAACGAGATTTTTGGACACCAGCCTGGTTTGTTTCTGTTGTTCTTTACGGAGATGTGGGAGCGATTTAGTTATTACGGTATGCGAGCGTTGCTCGTGCTGTTCTTGGTGAGCGAGTTTGCTGACGGCGGGTGGGGATGGTCTCGCAAAGGAGCTCTAGAACTGTATGCGCTCTATACGGGATTGGTCTATTTGACCCCGATCGTTGGAGGGATACTTGCTGACAAACTGCTCGGTTACCGTGGAGCGGTTTTGCTCGGTGCATTTCTGATGACGCTAGGTCATGCCTCGATGGCATTTGACACTCCGGTCTTCTTTTATATCGGGTTAGTCCTACTGATTATCGGTAACGGTTTCTTCAAACCAAACATTTCGTCCCTGGTCGGCCAACTCTATGCCAACCATCCGGAAAAGAAGGACGGGGCCTATACGATTTTCTACATGGGGATCAATGCAGGTGCGTTTCTAGGTATCCTGCTTTGCGGGTACATCGGCGAAAAAGTTGGTTGGGGCTTTGGGTTTGGATTGGCCGGTATTTTCATGGGCCTTGGAATGATCATGTTCTTTCTCGGCAAATCGCTCTTTGGTGAGATTGGGAAACGCGATGTGAAGCCCATCGGTGAAAAGCCCCAGCAGATCGCTGCGGAGGCACCCTCGAATGTGGTGAACGATCGGTTGATCGTGATCGGGATCCTGTCGTTTTTTACCATCTTCTTTTGGATGGCGTTTGAACAAGCCGGTGGATCGATGACGATTTTCGCAAAGGACTACACTGCGAGAATCCTGAGCGGTGCTTACGCGAGCATGTTCTTTTGGTCAAACACGGCGTTGACCATCGGGCCATTGGCGATCGTCACCTACGTTTTGGTTAAGCTTGTCTCAAAAACCTTTGCACATATTCCGTTGTCGAATATTTCCATCTGCATCAGTTTTGCGATCATTTGGGCAATCTCGCTTTGGATGTTGAATAAAGAGTTCAACATGAAGGCCTACGTCGTTTCATTTGAAACAGAAGTTACTTCAGAAGCGGGCGAAAAGAGCAAAAAGACAATCGAGCGAACCATTCAATGGGACCAGCCACTCACCATCGGTCAAAGCGTTTTCGTCGTCGATCGCGAAGCAAAAGGTGGCAACGGAAAACTCAAAATCATTTCGGATGACCAAGCGGCCGATTTTGACACCGAGTTCAGCGCTAAAGTGGTCAATGAAAAGCAGAATGAAACCGAGGTACCTGCGTCCTGGTTTGGTATCCTCAATTCTTTCTACATCATCGCCTTTGCTCCGCTATTGAGCAAAATCTGGGAAAGCCGTTTCAACCCCTCAGCTCCAGGAAAGTTTGGTCTTGGATTGATTCTGCTAGGGCTAGGATTTGGCGTTCTGGCGATGGGTAGCATGGGAATCACCAACGAATCCAAATCGGCCTCGGTAAGCATGTGGTGGCTCATCATCGCGTACCTGCTGCATACTTTGGGAGAACTGTGTGTTTCCCCAGTCGGCCTGTCGTACGTCAGCAAGCTCGCGCCGATAAAGCTAGTAGGGCTTATGTTCGGCGTTTGGTTTGGAGCGACGGCCATCGCCAACTATTTGGCAGGTTGGACGGGCAGCTTTATCGACCCCATCTCGGAAAAATATGGTTTGACGTTCTTCTTTATGATATACACAGTCATCCCGATCCTTTCCGGGATAATCATTTGGGCACTAACCCCCAAAATAAAGAAGATGATGCATGGAATCGAGTAGTGCTCGTTGCATGGATTGAGTTGGAACCGTCGCCTTCAGAAAGACTGTGCAAATGTACAAGCTTTGGGTAATCGCACATCGCGAGTATGTTGCCATGGTTGGTACCAAGGCGTTTTTGTTCACTTTGGTCATGATGCCGATCTTGATGTTCGGCAGCTTGCTGGCGATGCCTCTGCTTAACCGAGTAAGCGGAGGCAAGACTCACAAAATTGCAGTCGCTGATGGCACCAACCAACTCCTGGATTTTATCCAATCAGCAGCGGCAATGAGAAATCAGGCGATCATCGCTGCTCAGAAACCGGAAACCGAAACAGGCTCTAAACCGTCCGCACGGGGCGCGTTTATGCAGGACCAAACGGACGTGTGGGAATTCGTTGCCGCACCGCCCAAATTGAGCGACTCAGAACGATTGAGCTTTAGCGATCAAATCCGCAACGGCGATCTGTACGCTTTGGTTGAGATCCCTGATTCCCTCTTTGCCGAGATTCCCAAAACAACCGAACCGCCATCCGACAATGCAGCCGATGACGCAAAGAAAAGCGAGTCGCCGAAATTTTACAGCCAGGATGCTTTGATCAGCGGCGTGCGTGGATGGCTCAACGCGGTTATCAGTCAAAAAATGCGAGAGGTGCGACTGAAGCAATTCGGACTCGATTCGCTTGACCCGACCGTTTTGGCCCAATTGGACGCGAAAGTGGACTTGGCACCCAATCTTCCCGTTCAAGTAACCGATGTTAACAAATCCAGTGATCAGTCCGTATTTGATTCCCTCGTTGGCATGTTCTTGCCATTCGGAGTCATGATGCTGATGTTCATGGTTATCTTGATGGCAGCTCAACCGATGCTGGAAAGCGCCATGGAAGAAAAGAGCCTTCGTATTTCGGAGTTGCTCCTGGGTTCCGTTACACCATCGCAACTCATGGGTGGCAAACTGCTCGGCAATGTTGCAGGCTCATTGGTTATCTTTGTACTGTACGGAGCAGGTGGCCTATTCTGTTTGAATATGCAGGGACTTACCGATAAGGTCCCCATGAGCGTCGTGCCTTGGTTTTTGCTTTTCCAATTGCTTGGCGTCCTCTTCTTTAGCTCTATCTTTCTGACTGTAGGTGCGTCAGTGAATGAGTTAAAGGAAGCGCAGTCCATGCTGCTGCCTGTTTGGATGGTGTTGATGGCCCCCATGATGGTATGGTTCATTGCTGTACGAGATCCCAACGGAGTTGTTGCTACCACACTTAGTTTTTTCCCTCCCTCATCCCCGATGATGATGGTCTTAAGACTAGCATCTGGCACGACGGTACCTGCTTGGCAGCCTCCTGTCGCTGCGGTGATGATGGTCCTATCAACACTGGCGATGGTAACTCTCGCCGGTCGTATCTACCGCATTGGATTGCTTCGAAATGAAGGCGTGCGTTCTCTTGCACAGCTTTTGAAACGCACAGTCGCTCAGTAGGCAGCCACTGTAGGAAGGCGCTGTAGGAAGGCCTGTTCTAGCCATTTAGAAAAAACCGATCCTATCGTCCCGACTGCTCTTACTGTATTGGAATCGCAGGACAGGCGTCTCGGGGTTAGTGAGTAGTTGCTTCTTTAGTGCGTGCCACCGGACGGCTCGCGCCGTTCCGCTAACGGCGTGAGCGCCATTGCAGCATCGGCCAATTGCTAAGCGCATTGCGAGGTGCGTAGCCCCGCTTTGAGCGATCAAGGTTTGTCTTGGCTTTGGGCGTTCCAAATTGCTACGACGTCTTCGTTTTGCAACGCCGCTTGCGCTTCGATGTTATCACGTTGGTGCAGGATCAAACGAGTGAGCTGATTGCGAGCGTCGTTTACCAAGTCCAGAAAGCCATGAATCAATCCCTCACCCTCAAGTTCGCCGGCAGCAAACTTGTGGACGGCTTCGGTTTTAATAGCAGCCAACTCACGCTGCAATCGGATCAGCGACGGCAAATCCATCTGCGCGGACAATTCCGTCTGCATGGACTCGTTTTGAATTACCAACACACGTTCCATGTACGCGGCAAAACTCGCTTCTCTTTTTCGTTGACTCCATCGAAAATACCACTGCAGTATAAAGAAGGTACCACCGGTCAAGGTTGCAGTGATCGCGATTACTTTTTCCCAGTAGTCGATTGCATCACCAGCGATCAAAGGCTTGTTTCGCTGTCGATATTTTGCAGCCCCTGGATGTATCGGAAACTCGGGGGACATATCGAGCAGACTGGCGTCTAAAGCTGGCCGATCGACCCTTGCAAATCTGGAATTGAAAAGTGTATTCAGCAAACGTTCAATGACTTCGTTAGATGTCTTTGTATTGGCAACGAGCAGCAACCGTGTTCCGATCGTAGCAAGTGGCTTTGCGGGTTCGGATTTTGTAACACTGTAAGTGAATGCAGGAATAAGAGTTTCAGAAACATGGTGCTTGTCAATCGAGCCATTGGTCAATGGTTTACCGAGTTGCAAGAAGGCCTCTAGCGCTAACGCTTCGCCAAAAGGGAGTGGAACCAAACGGTAATCGTGTTTTTCGATCATATAATCTGCAAGCGGTGAAGGCAGTGATGACACCGTAAACATCGCGTCTGGTAACTCACTCCGAGGCAGTTCCATTAACTCGCCGTAGCCATACGCCATGGCATGAAAACCGATTGCAGCATTGGGAGACGCAGGGACTAGCCCAACGAAAGCAAGCACCTCGGTTGCAAGAATCTGGGTTCCGCTCCCTGCTGCCCCCAGGTTAACGCGTCTACCATGAATCGCAGAGAGGCCGTTCTCTTCGATACGTTGATGCAATTCGGCGGAGACCAACAAGTGCAAGGGCTCAATGTGCATCGCCGAGACCTGTCGGATATTGGGAGCTTGGTCGTTGGCCAGTCCGCCTTGTACGAATGCCAAATCGAATTCACCTCGATTAACACCTTCGATAGCTGCTTCTGACCCCAAACTTGGCACCAACTCGATCTGCACACCTGCTTGGGATGCTTCCATCGCCAATTCAAGCGCGAGCTTGTGTCGCAATCCGGTAGCATCACCGGCAGTCATCTTTAAAGGAGTCGTTCGTCGTTTCGGCGCGGGCTGCAGCCAGTAAATGCCTAAGAACAATAAGCCAAACGCTGCAGCTAGCATCAATAGTTCTTTGACGTAGCGACCCATATTATTCCTTGCGGTTCTCTGTGAAATTTAGATGCAACAACGGCATGGATCCCCTGCACAGGAATACATCCCGCTCGCTTATGGGAATATGCTTCGGAAGATCAAAAACAATGTTCCGGACATCGTAACGCAAACAGGAAAGGTAAGCACCCATGCGAGCAGAATCTTTTGGATTGTACCCTTTTCCAGGTTCGACAATCCTCCAGAAGCGAACATGGCGCCCGCGATTCCAGAGGAGAGGACATGGGTTGTGCTAACGGGTAATCCCAAGTAAGTCGACGCAGCAATCGTACTGGCTGCAACTATTTCAGCCGAAGACCCTTGGGCGTAGGTAAGATGCGACTTGCCAATTTTTTCGCCAATCGTAACCACAATGCGTTCCCAGCCGATCATGGTGCCCAGTGCAAGCGACAAAGCGATCAAAACGATTACCCATAGCGGTGCATAGTCCGTAAACTTCCTAAGCCCGTTGGCATGAATAACCAATTCTTGCACCTGAGCAGGTAACGGATGATCGTGAAGTTCACTGAGTTTATTCACCTCGTTCCGCAGGAGCAGAATGTTTTTCCGGATTTCAAATCGATGCGTACCTGGGCGAGCATCGTCGGGGTTGTTATGGGTTAACTCGTTTAGCTTCAACAAAGGAACCGAAATCTTGTCCAACTTTGCTTGTACATCATTGTCGCTAACATCCGACTTCATTTGATCGAAATGCGTTTGCACGTGCGTCAGGGCTTCAGCAATTTCCCGGTCTCCATAGCGACTATCCAACGAAAACGTCGCTGGAATGATACCAATCAGAATCAGCATCATCAGCCCGATACCCTTCTGCCCGTCGTTTGATCCGTGCGAGAAAGACACCAACGAGCAAGTGGAGATCAAGACAGCACGGATCCACATCGGTGGTGGCTCCTCGCCGTTGGGTGCATGGAACAAAACCGCTTGTTTTGCAAACACACGTGCCATCATCGCCATCAATATCAGCGCCAAAACGAACCCAAATAACGGAGAGCAAAGGAGTGAAAGTCCAACTTCCGTTGCCTTGTGCCAATTCACGGCAGCAGTTCCAGTCTCAGGCAAAAGGCTGTAAGCGATTCCTACCCCGATGATTGCCCCAACCAGCGTATGCGAGCTCGACGCCGGGATGGCGAGCCACCAGGTCCCGAGGTTCCAAAATATCGCGGTCAATAGAATCGCACC
>CAIXME010000145.1 GCA_903920425.1 uncultured Pirellula sp.
ACCAACTCGCGCCAACCTTGCTCTGGCAACTCCTTGAGCAAGGCTTCCTCGCGTATCGATTCCGTTTGAACGCCAGGATAAAAATTTCGAGACATAATCTGCTTTAGCGGACGATCGAAATACAGTCGGTTCCATTTCCCCACAACATGCTCTTTATCGATAGCACCGGTAGCTAGCTGGACCTTGGCGATTCGCTCTAAAATACTTTCGATGTGGACAACCGCCCCTGGACGCAATGCAAAGTGCGCAAAATTCTCTTGCGTGTTCTTCCACTGAATGCCCCGAACAAGCTTGGCGGCTTGATCCGAATCCAATGCCAACTTGGTTACCTTGGCATCCTCCAACATCAACTGCGATAACTTGGAAGCTTCGCGAAACGAAAACAATGTGGTGAAGTAGCTTTCCAAAACGGATTCGACCACCGGCTCATGCTTGAGCAAAAAATCGCGATTCACGACCAACGTATCCACGATGTAGCCCGTAAACTTCGAACTATCCGTCAACACATGCAAGCCATCGTTCACCAACATTTGGCTTACAAACGGTTCCCACAATACATAGACCTCGCCCGTGGATGGATCTGCGTTTCGGTACCGTTCCATCACCTTCTCTGGCGAACCAACCGCGGAAATGGAGTCCTTGGAAATTTGCGTCAGCCCAAAGTCCTGAATCACAACCCGGGCTAAGGTCTCACTCGGTGAATCACCCACCAATACAAAACGAACATCAGGTGAATTCAACTGATCCACATTGGGAAATCGCTTCTTATAAGCGACCATCGCATCTGCCCCTCGCGTTTCATCCAGAATGGCAACGATCGTTGCTGGCGGGTAGTCAAGCTTTGAAAAAGTCTTGATCAACGCATCCGCAGGAAATGCAGCGAACTGCAACGCACCCTTTTCTAAAGCCGATGCTCGCATGGCATAGTCTGCACCATCGTCCACCAGCTTTAATTTGATCCCTCGATTGGCTAACTGGTTTTGAAACTCTGGCGTTCGAAGGATGGCATAGCCTGAAAAACTATCCAAGCCCAATACGATTTCCTGGGTGTAACGGCTGGCTCCCGACGTCGCGGCTACAGTCGCCTCCTCGCGCTCCTTCACCATTTCGTTCTGAGTTTTCACACGGATTGGAGAAATGACCACTTTCCATACAGTCACCCCCAAGGCCAACAAGACCAACCACACCACCGCGGCCAGCATTATCTTTGTCTTTGACACAGCTCTTGTTGCCCCCCGTTCATCTCTTTCTTTTATCCAAGTTTAATTGTCTAGCCATTTGCGACCGGCCAATTGTACTCTTTCGGTCGTATTCCCCCCCAAACGCATCGATTGCTGCATCACATCAGCAATCCAAGCAACCGCGTCATCCCGAGCTTGAACGCGTTCAGTCTTGGCTAGCCTACCAGGCTGCGAAAAGGCCCCAGCTCCATCCAACGATTCATTCGCATCGGAAACTCCCTCTTGGGATGAATCCGGACAAAATTGCGCAGGCCCTACAATGATACGAACTCTCGCTGGCATAAACAAAGCACTATATACCTCATAACCACGCGGCGCACCGTCAATCCAAATCGGCACCAATGGCACGCTGGCTCGCTGCGCTACGATCGCCGCTCCAGGTCGAATCGAAAGCAATGGCTTGTCCGTGCGATTTATTCGCCCCTCAGGAAACATCCCCACAAACCGACCACTCTTGGCCAACGCTATCGCTCGCTTGGTCGATGCCGTATCTACGCCCGCTCGGTTGGTCGGTATCGCCTGATAAGAACGCAATACTGGACCAAATAAGAAATGGTGAAAATACTCACCCGCCACCATCCAATGCACTCGCCGGCCACTTACCAATTGAACAAAAAACGGATCCAAACTGCAGCTGTGATTGGCGACCAACAACGCCCCATCCGGCAATCGCTCCGCCAACAAATCGCAGGGCCCCCGAGCCAAACCGTCACGCCACTCAATCTCAACCCGCCACAACACCCGCGCCAAAACGTAAACCGGTGCATACAAAACCCGCTCCCAGGGCGTGTACCGACCAGGTCCGAAAAGCCGCGACACAGCATAACCAATACAGATACAAGCAGACAGTATCAAAAAAAATAATGAAGCCAATTTGCTGCTTTCGGCGGAATATCGCTAAGTGTAAATCAACGAATGGTTTAAGAGGGAAAACAATAGTCCGTGAAACCGCTCATGAGACATCTTAATGATATCAAATCCTGGGTATCGTAGGGGATTCCTTGCAAAGTTCGGCAAAAAGAGAGTAGCCAAGTCGGCGGCCTTTCGAGTATCGTAATGTCGTCGCAAGGACACGATCATTTAGCCGGTCGGGCCCGGTGACATCTCACCCATCGAAGCGATGTGTGGCTGAATTTTGAATGGAAGATGCGAGCCTAGCGGCCACGGGCTCAATTCGCAGATCGATCATGAAGCAGTGAGCGTTTGCCCTTCAAATTTCAAGACGCAGCTAGCTAGACAACTAGGTTGCACACTCCAAACGTGCACTAAGACCCAGCACCGCGCAATTGAATGGAACCTCAGAGTGCTTGCTGCGATGGACAACGTGAGATGAACCGGCCGACCGGCTCTTTTTTTTCCAACTCCCTTTGAACGCTGCTTGCACCTAATTGCTCACCCCCACTGTCCACATTCCGGTTCTCCTGCATGAAGTCATGAACTGGTCTGGACTCGACCGTCCGACCTCCACCAGTCGTACCTTTATCGACGGCACACTCGGCGGCGGTGGTCACTCCTGGCACTTTATACAGAAACTGTCTCCAAACGATCTGCTTGTTGGGATCGATCGAGATGAGTCGGCAGTCAATCGAGTTACGACTCTATTCGATCGTGAGCTGCCCGCATCCAACCCGAACGAGCGGTCGACATGTCGCGTCCGGCTAATCCACAGCTCGTATCGCGATCTGCCGCAGTTGATGGAAAAGCATGACATTCCAAAAGCGGACTGCATCCTGCTCGACCTCGGACTATCAAGCGACCAACTAGCGGATCGCGAGCGGGGATTTTCTTTCAGAACAGGCGGCAACCTGGACTTACGGTTCTGCACCGACGAAGGCATCTCGGCTCGGGAAATGTTGGCCAAAATCGATGAAAAGGATTTAGCCGATATCATCTACCAGTACGGGGAAGAGCGTTTTAGCCGACGCATTGCTCGTGCAATCGTGGAACGACGAAAGTCTGACCCTGTAGTCACAGCAGAGCAACTCGCCGACCTCGTCCATCGATGCGTCCCAGGAAAAATCCACGGACGAGTGGACAGCGCAACGCGAACATTTCAGGCGCTGCGAATCGCGGTCAACCATGAACTGGAACACCTTACCAAAGCCATTGCGTTACTGCCTAACTGCCTCAATGTAGGTGGTCGATTGCTTGTGATTTCTTTTCATTCACTCGAAGATCGCATCGTCAAGCACGCGATCCGTGAATGCCCTCTCTTGAAGGTACTGACTAAAAAGCCAGTCCTCCCAGGCGATCTTGAGATCAACGAAAACCCACGCAGCCGCAGCGCAAAAATGCGTGTGGCTGAAAGGGTCGAATAGGGACCTAGTCTTAAAGAAACGAGTTTTACCTTGATCCGTTCCACGCTCCTTGGTTTGCTCCTGACACTTTTCTGCAACGATAATCTGCTTGCCATCGATGCGTGGGAAACGTTTGATACGTTAACGCAAGCAAGCTTGCGGGGACTCGTCGCGATCGACGACAAGGTTGCTTGGGCCTGTGGTAGCAAAGGAACCATTGTTCGCACGCAAGACGGTGGACACTCTTGGCAACGCCTCTCCATTCCCGGACTCGATTCCGTCGAGATTAGGTCGATCCACGCGTGGGACTTTGACTCTGCAATCGTTGCGACAGCGGGGCAACCTGCTCAGATCCATAAAACGACCGACGGCGGCAGCACCTGGGTCCAAGTCTATGAGCATCGTTCGCCTCAAGCGTTCTTTGATGGAATGCGATTTTCATCTGATCAGAATGGGCTTGCCTTCAGCGATCCAATCGAAGGCAAATGGCTAATCCTGCAAACACAAAACCGCGGCGATTCATGGCAAGCTATCGAGTCTACGCGCATCCCCGAAATGGCTCCCAACGAAGCCGGCTTTGCCGCAAGCAACTCAAGCTTGAACGTCCATGGAGATTTCCATGCATGGATAGGCCTGGGTGGCGACACAGGAACATCTGCTCGCGTTTTGCGAACCATCGATGCTGGGTTGCATTGGTCGGCACACACGGTAACACCTATCCCAGCATCTGAGTCGGCCGGCATTTTCTCTGTCTCGTTTGCGAACCCACAATTTGGAATCGCCGTCGGAGGAAACTACCGAGAAGAATCCGTTCCAACAAACAACATCGCTCTCTCACACGACGGCGGGTTGACTTGGGTGGCTCCAAACAAAAGTGCCCCAAGGGGATTCCGATCAGCCGTAGCCTATATCCCCGTGAACCTCGAATCAAAATCAGCAGAACCGATCGCTTGGATCACTTGTGGACCCAGCGGATGCGATATCAGTCTCGACGGAAACGCATGGACGCCTCTTTCGGACGTCGGCTTTCACACGTTGTACGTGGCGCCCAATCAAACCGTTTGGGCCGCTGGATCCCATGGCCGCATCGGGCGATTGCCTCGCCCGAAACTGATTCAACTCGTTAACGAATTGAATTAAACGGTCATCGCAAACCTGCGGTTTTACACTCTCTGCAGAACAAGTACCGTGTCGATGGCTTCGCCATTGAGCTTCTGTACTGATTCAATATCGCACCAGAAATCATGCACCCCAACCAGTTTCAATTTGGGGCATTTGGCCAGCAAACTCTTCAATTGTTTGGCCGTATAGATTCGAAGCGTGATATGGTCAGACAATCGGAACGACTCTCCCTTGCGCTTGACCAACATCGAGATTCGCAACTTCTCTAGACGCGTTTTCATGCTGGTCTCTACCACTGTCAGTGCATAGTAGACTGATAAATCGCCTTCCTTGGCGCTCCATCGCTCCGTACCCCATAAGTCGCCATCGGGAGGCAACAAATGCAACGAAAGAACAAACACTCCGCCCGGCTTCAGATGGTCGGCAACACAATTCAAGTGAGCTAACGCGGCTTCCTCGGTTTCCAAATGACGGAAGGTATTGATCGCATTAACCGCTGCGTCAAACGGCTTGGCAAACTTGAAGTTCGTCATATCACCAACGACCAACTCGCCTTTGGTGCCCAGCTTCTTCAGCTTTTTCTCGCAATACTCTAGCGCGGTCGGGTTCAGGTCCAAACCGGTCATGTCATAGCCACGTGTGGACATGTCGCACACGAGCCGACCAGAACCGCATCCCAGTTCCAAAACACTCTTGACCGGAAACGGTACGTACTTTTTGAAGACGTCCCCGAGGAAAATCGATTCCTTGGGCGTTTCCT
>CAIXME010000146.1 GCA_903920425.1 uncultured Pirellula sp.
TCTCCGTTTCGCAACTCTTTGGGCATCAAGCGATGAGCGTAGTCAGACTTCCAAGCGATCTTGTGGTCGGCGACCAGGAAGAGGCGGGCGAAGCGAAACCGACAGATGCGAAACCGACAGATGCGAAACCGACAGATGCGAAACCGACAGATGCGAAACCGACAGAAGCGAAACCGACAGAAGCGAAACCGGCTGGGGAACGAAACAACTTGGTTCTTTGCGGCATTCGCCCTCACTCGTGGTCGATCCGCACGATCAGGCGGCGGGCAAGTTCCACTGATGTTCCATCGATAGCCAAGCTCCAGCCAACCCCAGACGGTTTACTTTTGCGGGGGCAGATTGCCGATTGCAGCTGGCTTGGCGGATTCTGGCAAATTACTGTCGCGATGCCGAGTGCTGGAGAAACGAACTCGAAGCGCGACGGGGGAGCAATCGAGATAACATCCCCCAACTCGCCGGGAAACCCGTTCAGGGAACTGCTTCAGCAGGTTTGCAATCCGGGAGCAGGCGAGCAAAGCGATTGGGAGATTGAATCGATTATTCCGTTTTCCGATGTGCAAATCTTGTCAAAATAGAGAACTTGGAGACAATTTGAGGCCCTGGGACCACTGAATCGGCGTCGTTTTCCGTTCTGAACGGCGTGACGAGAGCTAGTCGAGTGCCATCTACGATATTTCTTTCGAAAATTTCGGAAAATGGGTGCAGGCTGGCCTATCTTAACATGCGAGGATCGCTACACTACTCGCGTGGACATTGGCTTTTTTGGCAATGCTGTGCTTTTTCGGTACGGTTTTGCTGCCGCTATCTTTGCGTTTTTGGGGGGAGAGCATTGGACGGATACTTTGTTGTTCAGATTCAATCTCCAATCCTTAACAATTCTCACTGGTTTGAGGTCGTGCGACACAAAACGTCGCGATCCTCGCCCTTGTTTGGCCATGCGGGCCTGTGTGAGACACAAAAGCATTGTCTCCCTCTCCACGAATTTCTTACGGAAGATGCAAGGCGATCTGGCGAGCACAGTTGAGCCTTTGAGGCCTAGTTGTTCCCCAGTCTTCTTGAACCATCTTATTTTTCCCTTTTGACCACTTTGAGAATTAGCTAGTCTCCATGGCAACATCCTCCAAGCGACGACTACAACCCACTACCACTCGCGTTTTTGGATCTGGCCGCAGCCAGTTTCCGATTCCGAATTTGACGACGTTGCAGACTGCTTCCTATGAAGCCTTTTTGCAAGAAGACGTTCCGTCGGATAAGCGGAAGAACCAAGGTTTGGAGTCTGTATTCCGCGAAATATTCCCAGTCGAGAGCTATGACAAGACCGTCGCGCTCGAGTACTTGCGTTTCGAATTGGGTAAGCCACGGTACACTCCAGAAGAGTGTCGTCAATTGCGATTGACCTATGGAAAGCCTCTGAAGGTTTGGTTTCGTTTGAAGCGAGACCAGCCATTGGAAGAAGAAGTGTATCTCGGTGACATTCCGATCATGCTCGGTGGTGGTGAGTTCATCATCAATGGAGCGGAACGCGTTGTTGTTAGCCAGTTGCACCGTTCGCCAGGTGTGGACTTCGTCGAAGAGTCCGAAGGAACATCGGACCGAAAGCTTCCATCATGCCGCGTTATTCCTGAGCGAGGAAGCTGGATCGAGATCAATGTAACGAAGAAGGACTCCCTCTCGGTACGGATCGACCAGAGCGGTAAGTTCTCCGTGATGACTTTGTTGCGAGCAATGTCGCCAAAGCTCAGCACGGATCAAGACTTGTTGAAGGTGTTCTACGAGATCGCTTCCGAAAAGATTGTAGACAGCCGAAGTGTTGCGAAGATCGAGAACAAAATCGCAGGCGACGACGTTGTTTATCCTTCGGACAGCGAGCGAGCCGGCGAAATCATCGTCGAAGGTGGCCAAAAGATCACCAAGGCGATCGCCGAATTGATTTGCACTGCAGGTGTGAAGAGCATCGAAGTGATGGATGCGCCCAAGGTGCCATACATTTTGAATTCGTTGGCAGAAGACAACACGAGCTCGCACGAAGAAGCTTTGCTACGCATTTATCAGCGTCTTCGTCCAGGGAATCCGCCAGCTTTGGAAAAGGCCCGGACTCTATTCCACGAAAAGTTCTTCGATATCAACCGTTATCGTTTGGGACGCGTTGGTCGTTTCCGTGTGAACCGCAAGCTTGGGACCGATGTGCCTGAAGATGAAATGGCACTGCGTCCAGAAGACTTGATCGCGTCGATCCGTTATTTGATCGACTTGTTCGATTCCGAAGCAGA
>CAIXME010000147.1 GCA_903920425.1 uncultured Pirellula sp.
CAGTGGCTTTGTTTGCAACAGGCCCAACACGCGTTCGCGGAGTAGCTCATAACCGACACAAAGAAACAGATCGAATTGGTGACCTCGCGATCGAATTGCGTCGCGTCGGAGCGAACGTTGAGGAACATGACGATGGATTAACAATCCATCCAGCCCCGCTTCGAGGCGCCGATATCCGAACTTATGGTGATCACCGCATGGCAATGAGCTTGTCTCTGATCGGTCTCAAGGTCCCCAACGTACGCATTTTGGATCCCAGCTGCACAGAAAAAACCTATCCCGAATTCTTTGAGGACATGGGACGCATCCTTGGGCAAGTCCCAAAGTATGAATCCAAATAGGAAGAGGAAAGCAAGTGGCAATGCCCAACTGCCGAGTTGGCGTTGAGCAACGCGTCATTCGCTAAATCACTTCGCCTCTACATATCACCTTCGGTAGCAGCAATCCAGATTCGCACTAGCTCTGCTAGGCGCGTTACCCCCATTTTGCTCATCGCTTTGGAACGCCTCGACTCGACTGTACGCATGGCAATTTTTAGGTTGGATGCGATCGCCTTGTTCAGTTGCCCCTGTATCACCATATCGATAACCTCGCGCTCGCCGCGAGTTAACGTGGCGATCTTCTTTCGAACGGAAACGGGATCGATATCCGAATTCGATACAGCCGATGGGATGCACTCTTCAATTCTCTTGGCGATGGCTACGACGCCGACCGGCGTCCCATGCAACACAATTAGCCGTCTCCAAACCGTTAACCCAACACGATTGCCAATTTCGTCGAATATCTCGCACTGATCACGGTATACCCGATCATATTCGTATGCCGTTATCGCGTTGAGAAAGTCCGTGTTTCCTGGACGATCGGTCATCCTGAGCGTCAGCGAATGATGAAGCCATTGGGCCGGGTCAACCCTGCATACCTGGACGCTCGATGGGCTCACATAACGAACGATGTTCTGCATATCGTAGGTAATGAATACGAGTTCAGCACCATGACCATCCGCCAATAAAGGCAACGCTTGCCCGTGAGCCGTAAAAAGGTGCTCAGCGTTTTCAGGATGAAATTCTTGGAGGAACGACATCAGACCACCATTGATTTCCAAAAATGTGTTCTACCGCAACCACCAAAGTCGGGGTAAGAACGGGATTGCCATCGGAATCTACTGCGATTGAGCGAGTCGCATTGCGAACATCACGTATGCCCGCACATTACTAAGCGACGTTTTGTGGAAAACCGGGGACAGGCAATTTAGACAATCACAGCCAACGAGAACCAAAGCTCTCCATGAGAGATCTCATTTTCGCTTTGATCGTTACAAACGGAACTGGCACGATCCAAAAGACAGAGGTGTGCAGACTCGTACGGCAGCCCCCCCAATATTGACAAAGAGTACGATTCTCAATCGAGCAATGCTCAAGTGAAGTTCGCCTAGGGAGTCTTTTTTTGGACCGAGGTTTGCAACCAGTCCTGAATAGAAAGTTTGAGTCGCCCCTGCTGCTTGCCGATCTCTTGGTTCATTTTCTGCACCAACTTTTCTCGGTAGTCATTCAGTCTGTCATCGAGCACTGCCCGAATTCCCTGCCCTAGAAATTCCGCGAGGGGGCCGTGTATTTGGCTAATGCTCTCCACTTGGAACTCTCGGAGTGAGACAGAGGCCTCCGTGACTTTCGGCTGAAACTCGACGTCAGGCGGTATCTTGAGCGGGTTGAGAATGACGTTGATTTCGCAAGCGACATTCATTTCAATCGTTGCGTTCGCGTTGGTGGAAATGCTGACAACTTGAACATCTCGCTGCCATTGGCTCACGCGTCCGAATAGTTTTAGGGGCGCGACGACCTGTGTGACTACCCGAATCGGTCCCTTAGTTGGAAACTCGATATGCTGGATGTGTATTTCTAACTTAGTTGCCGGTTCAACAAATTCGATATAGTAACGAGACCATGTCCCTTGGTTGACTGTTTTCTTTTTCCGTTTCGTTTCGAGCCGCCAACCTTCGCGCCGCAAAATCAGGCCGTCAAAAACCTCCTTTTTCCGGCCCCACTTCCGGTTATCCTCGAAATTTGGCGGGAGGTTCCTTAGCACCAACCAACGCACCCAAGCGGACAGCTCCTGCTTTTCGTCTGCCGAAACCGGTACAGGGACTTCGTTCATCGACTCTGGCAGATGCAACGCGGGTGGCGTAGGACGTTCCGTTTCCGGAATCAGATCGGGGTCGGTGTCGAAAAAATCGCTCATGTCGGGCATGGTAGATTCGCCAGAATCCTGTGCCATACACGACTTACACGGCTGCACCAATCCAATGGCCAAAGTCAAAGCCAAGAAAGCTGCGAAATGAATTCTCGTCCGAAGCGATTGGAACATACTGGCGATATGTTGAGTTAGAATTGTTTGATCCGATCACCCCGCCTCATAAATCCCTCCCACTATAGAAACACCTCGAATGC